>JAKAUF010000160.1 GCA_021827785.1 Acidobacteriota bacterium
CGCTTCGCCGTGAATGCCTACGCCGCGCGGACTGGCTCCGCCGCGCCCGGCGTGGGGTATGCCCCCGGCTTGCGTGCGGCCGCGCTCGGCGCGGCCGGCGCTTGCCATGAAATACAGTCACTGTGGCTGGGGGGCCGTTAGCCCGCCGCAGCACCGCCGCAACCCACAGGTTGGTGGGCAGGTGCGTCACCAGGTTGGTTGCCGCTCGGCCACCTGCCACCCGCGGGGGCCGCGCCTTTTGCTCGGGGAGCAAAGCGGGCGCGGTAAGGCCGCGAGGTTCCCCGCCGCCTCAGGCGCGCTGGCAATCGCTGCGGCCCGCCCTCTAGCGAAGCGGCGCGGCCCCCAAAGCCGGGGTCCCCAACGCGCAGCGGCGCGCGTTGGGGTGGAGCGGCGGGTCGGCTGGGCTGGGGCGGGCTGGGGTCCCCGGCCCAGCCGGCGCGTAAGCGGGACGCGCGGCGTAGCCGCGCTGGGGCCCGCGCCAAGCAATTGCCGGCAAAACCGGAATGCTTCCGGGCGCTTGCGCAAGTTTTTTTCCCACGCCTGCCGCCGCGGCGCCGCTTGTGACTGATAAGAAACGTCTTACCATCGCCCCTGCCACCTCACGGCATGGCAAGCGACGTGCGAAGGAGATAGCGGCAATGTAATGCCAATGAATAACGAAAAGGGGAAACGTGGTATGAAGAAAGCGCTGTACACCGCACTACTGGCAGCTCTGTCGTTGGGGGTCGGAATGTTGCCGGCCCAGGCACAAACTGCTATTTCGCTAACCAGCGGAACATCGGACGCCATCAGTTTTACCGGCAGCGGGTCAGGCTCGCTGACCACCAACCTGGGAACCTGCGGGGCAACCGGCTGCTCCATCACGGGCGCGGCCACCGGCTCCGGCACCATTTCGGGAGCGTCGAATTTCACGATCAATTCCAGCGGGCCGATTTCACTGACCAGCTCGAATGGCGGCACGACCTTCACGGCCAGCGGCAGCAGCCTGTTGGGCGCGACCATTAATCTGACCAATTCCAGCGGAGCCAACGTATTCACCGGCGCCCTGACCGGCCTCAGCTTCACGCAAGGCTCGAACGGTCAGGTGGAGCTGCAAGCCACGGCCACGAGCACCACCGGCGGCACCGCCTCGATCTCCGGCACGGTGCAATTGGCCGGCGGGGCAACCTTGAGCGCCACCGCTTCCGGCAGCGGCACGGTGAGTGGTTCCATTGTTCCGGAGCCCGCCACCTTGCTGCTGTTTGGCCTGGGGTTGATCGGGCTGGGCTATCTAACCCGGCGCCGGCTGCAACTGCCGGCCGGTCGCGCGGCATAGCCTAGTTGTCATCATCGGCAACTCAAGCGCGGGCCGGAGACGGCCCGCGCATTTCTCGCACTTCGGTTTGGCGCCAGTAGCCTCGGCACATACCAGCCTCGCCGGCCAGGGCGCCGCTCGGCCGGCACTTTTCACGATGCCCAAGGACTGGACGACCCGCTCCCGTGAACCCTGAAGCCATCTCGGTCATCATTCCCACCAAAAATCGGCCGGCGGATTTGGAGAACGTCGTCGCCAGCCTGCTGGTGCAGACCAAGCCGCCGATCGAGCTGCTGATCGTGGACCAAAGCGAGGACGAGGAAAGCCGCCTCCGGATCGAGCGCCTGCTCGCCGCCGCGCAACGCCACCCTCAGCCCCTGGCCCTTGCGCTGCGCTACCTCCGTGTACCCTTCGTCAGCGGCGGAGCCGCCGCGCGCAATCTGGCGATGGACCTGGCCCAGGGCGGCATCTGGCTGTTTCTGGACGATGACGTCGTTCTGGAGCCCGAGTTTCTTGCCGCGCTGTGTGCCGCCTATCGCGCCCATCCGGAAGCGGTTGGCATCTCCGGCGTCGTCACCAACTATGCCCGCCCCCCGTGGCTCTACCGCTGCTGGCGGGCGCTGTTCGCTCGCGGTTGCTTCCACGACGACCGCCAAGGCGTGTATTGGCGGGCGCAGCAGGCACGCCGTGGGCCTGTGCGCCGCGTCACCCGGTTGGGCTGCGGGCTAATGAGTGTCCGTGCCGCCGCCGTGGGGCGCGTGCGTTTTGACGAAAACCTGACCGGTGTCTGCGATGGCGAGGACGTGGACTTTTGCTCTCGCCTCGGCCAAGACGCGGTGTTGCTGATGACGCCGGCAGCCCGTTTGACCCATTGTCAAAGCGCGATCGGCCGCGAACGCGACCATCCCCTGCGCCGGCAGGTCCGCTCCGACGCCTATCTTTATCGCCGCAACTGGCGCCGCCGCCGCGGCGCCCGGCTCGGCTTTGCTTGGCTGCGATTGGGCTACGCCTTGGCGGCGCTGGCGGCCAGTTTGCGCCGCGGCACGTGGGCGCCCTGGCGAGCCTTGCACGCCGGCCTGGCCGACGCGCGCCACATCGCCGTTCGCGGCGCGTCTTCGGTCTCCGTCGCCGCAACGGTCCGCGCCCCGGGACCGACGCCGTAGCGCCGGCCGGGCCGGGCCCGCGCCCGCCGCGCCCCGCCGCGCCCGCGCCAGCCGCCCGCAATACCCGTCGCTCGTTTGCCCTCCGCCCGCCGCGGAAACCTGCCCCCTCAACGCCGCTTTCTGCACCGCGCATCGCCGCGCCGCCGCCAAGCACGGTTCGCGGGGGCCGCGCCATTTGCTCGGGGAGCCAAGCGGGCGGGGAAAGGCCGCGAAATTCCCCGCCGCCGCAGGCGCGCTGGCAATCGCCGCGGCCCGCCCTCCAGCGACGCGGCGCGGCCCCCAAAGCCGGGGTCCCCAACGCGCAGCGGCGCGCGTTGGGGTGGAGCGGCGGGTCGGCTGGGCTGGGGCGGGCTGGGGTCC
>JAKAUF010000282.1 GCA_021827785.1 Acidobacteriota bacterium
AGGTCGGCGTGTGTAACTACTGTTGACTGGCGTGGGCCCCAACTGCGCCGCGCGCGGAGCAAGCGGGATGGCCGTCCTCGGCTGTCTCCCCTCAGCCGGCGCGAAGACAGTGAGATGGCCGTCCACGGCTGCCGGTCAGGCCCGGCCGCCGGCGGGGCTGGGGCCCACGCCGTCAATGTCAGCGCTTGGCCGGCGTGGTGGGCTCCTGCACGGACGCCGGATCATCGCTGCCGTCCAGGCGTTCGCCGTAGATTTTTGCCAGCAGCCATTGCGCGCCGGCGAAAACCCCGGCGATCAGCAGCACCGCCGCCGCGCCGTAGACGATGGCGGTGACGATCGGCGCGCGGAGCGCGGGGGAAGCGGCCGCGCCGTGCGGCATGGTCGTCATCCCCAGCAGCACTCCGTTCAGCCCGGTCATAGTGGCGGCAGGCATGATCACCCCAGCCATGGTAGCGCGGCCGCTAGCCGGCTGCGCCCTGGCCAGCGGGCCGCGGCGCGGCGGCGGGCCACTCGGCGTGCAATTCGCCCCGAGTTTTGGGCAGGCACTCGGGATGCTTCTCCTGCAAGAAGCGGATCATCCGCTCGCGGATATTGCAGCGCAGCGTCCAGGCGTCGCCGGAATTGAGCGCCCCGGCCAGAATCCGGATCTGGATCGTGTGCTCGCTCGCGTCGGTGACTTGCAGGGCGCTGGCCTTGCCGTCCCAGAGCGGCTCGGTGGCCAGCACGCGCTGGAGTTCGGCGCGCAGCTCGTCCACCGGCACGGTGTAATCCGCGTACAGCATGACCGAACCCAGCAGGTTGGCGGCTTCCCGCGTCCAGTTCTGAAAGGGCTGCTCGGTAAAATAGGACAGCGGCACGATCAGCCGCCGCCAGTCCCAGATGCGGATGACGACGTAGGTGGCGGTGATTTCCTCGATCCAGCCCCACTCGCCGGCGACGACGACCGCGTCTTCCAGCCGAATCGGCTGCGTCAGGGCGATCTGTATGCCCGCGACCAAGTTGGCCAGCGTGGGCCGCATCGCCATGCCCACGACCAAGCCGGCCAACCCCGCCGAGGCCAGCATGCTGGCGCCCAGCGTCTTGATGCCGGGCAAGGTCATCAATCCCATCGCCACCGCCACGATCACCACCACCACCGTGGTCACACGGCGCAGCACGTGCACTTGCGTTTCAATTTTGCGCGCGCTCAGGTTGTCGGCGACGTCCACGCGATAGCGCGCCGCCAGCAGGTCGGCCAGGACCGCCGTCGCCGCGATGAAGATCCAGGCCACCGCGGCGATCAGGCCCAGGGCGGTGACATGCTCGACGCCGCTCGCAAAGATAGGCGGCAGCGGCGTGGTCGGCGCCGTGACCAAAAGGGCCGTGAAAATGAAGATCCATTTCGCCGGATGACTGCCATGGCGCACGATGGATTCGTCCAGCACATGCCCGGGCCGGCGGCTGATCCGCCGCAGCGCGGCGAAGACGATGGCATGCACCAAAAGCGCCACCCCGACCGCGATGGCCAGCACGATGACGCCGATCAGCAGGTCGCGGCCATGGGTAATGAAAACGGCGGGCACATGGAACAGGCCGTGGCTCATTTCTCCTATTGTGGGCAGCCCCCGCCGCGGGTGCAAGGCTGGGCGCCGCACGTCGCCAGCTCAGCTCCAGCGCCGTTCGGGCGCGGCGGTCGGCGGGAACGGCATCTCGTCGGGAGCGCCGGCATCCTGCCGGCATCCTCGGCCCCCGCACGTCGCCGGCCCGGCTCCAGCGCCGCTCGGGTTCGGCGGCGGCGGCACTGCCCGGGGGGCGGATCGCGAGGCCTATTCCGCCAGATCTCCCGGCGAGTTGCAGTTGCGGAACAGACGCGGCGCGAAGCCGGCGGCGGCGAGCGCGTCCGGCGTCAGCCGCCGCTGCCGCGCCGACGCGAGCACGCGGGTGATCTTGTAGTCTCCGGCTGCGAGCGCGGCTTCGAGGATGGGCAGCAGCGCGGCGGCATAGACCGCGCACAAGGGCTCGGGGCGATCCGGCCGGGTCAGCGGCACGGTCCAGCCGCCGGCGATGGACCGCGCCCACAGCCAGCGGAGAAAGCGCGGCGTCATCTCCGGCAGATCGCAGGCCAATATCAAAACGCGTGACGCGGCGGGAAACGCGGCTGTGGCCGCGGCTGCGGCGCCCGCGGAAGCCGAGCGCGGGGCGGCGGAACTGGGGACGCCGCCCTGCGCTGTGGCGCGCAAAACGCTGGCGATGCCGCCCAGCGGACCACATCCGGGCCAATGATCCGGAACGCAAGGGCCGAAAGCGGCGTATTTGGCCGGGTCGCCGGAAAGGACCACCTCAGACGCGCCGGCGGCGCGCGCGGTGGCCACCATATGCGCCAGCAGCGGCCGGCCGCGCCAACTCATGAGCGCTTTGTCGCGGCCCATGCGGCGGCTTTGGCCCCCGGCGAGAACGGCGACGAGGGGCGCGGAGCGCGGCATGAGGCCATTCTGCGGCAATCCGCGCCGCGCAGCGGCCCCGCCGGCAGGATGCCGGCGCTCCCGCGAGCGGCGGTTACTCCTCCCGCAGCGTCACCGCCGGATCCACCAGGGCGGCGCGGCGCGCGGGCAGGTAACAGGCCAAGGCGCTGACCGCGGCCAGCAAGGCGGCGACGGCAACGTAGGTCGCGGGATCGGCGGCGCTGACCCGGAACAGCAGCGCCGTCAGACCTTGGGCCGCCAACAGGGTTAAACCGGCGCCGATCAGGATGCCCAAGAACGCGGTGCGCAGGCCTTGGCCGACGACCATGCCCGCCAATTTGCCCGGGTTGGCGCCGAGCGCCAAGCGCACGCCGA
>JAKAUF010000386.1 GCA_021827785.1 Acidobacteriota bacterium
TCCGATCGATCGAAGGCGTTGATGGGCTGCGCGGCGGCGATGCGCAGCGTGGCCTCCGCGGCGGCCAGCGGATCGGTGGCAACGCCAGCCAGCAGCGCGGGCGGGCGCAGGGATGCCGCGGCGGCGGCGCCCGCGGCGGCCAGAAACGCGCGGCGCGAGGGCCCGGAAGCGGGAACGGCGGGGAAAGCTGACGGCGGCGGCGAGAGCGGAGCAGGCGGACGAGCGGGCATAGGCAAAGGGAGCCGCCGATCGCCCGGCGGCCCCGGCCCGACAGTACCGGATCGTGCACAGCGGCGTCAACCCGTGGGCAGGCGGGCGTTGAGAAGGCGGCGTGCGATGGGAATGTCGTTGCGGCGTTTCGCCTCTTCGGCGGGACCGCGAGTTGAGCGCGTCGCGTTCGCGCCGGAGACGCTGGCGGCGGCGGCCGGGGCGCGCATGTTAGGATCACGTTTCTATGCCCGCTGCTCCTCGCTCCTCCGCTCAATCCGAATCGTCCCCCGCCGCGGCCGATGGCGCTGCCGGCGCTTCGCCGCTTTCGGGCGGAAAGCGGCAGCGGATGGCGGCGTTGGCTGACGCCGCGGGGCGGATGGCGGTCGTAGCGGTGGACCATCGCGGCAATCTGCGCGCCATGCTGGCGAAGGCGGCGGGACGGGAGATTTCCGACGCCGAGCTGGCGGGCTTCAAGGCCGGCGTGACCCGCGGGCTTTCGGGCGCGGCGACGGCGATGCTGCTGGACCCGGAGTATGGCCTGCCCGCGGCGGAGCAGCGCGCCGCGGGCAGCGGGCTGCTGCTGGCGTATGAAAAGAGCGGCTACGACAACACCCGGCCAGGACGGCGGCCCGACTTGCTGCCGCATCAGTCGGTGGCGCGGCTGCGGGCGGCGGGAGCGCAGGGAATCAAGATCCTGCTGCATTTCAGCGGGCTGGAGGCGGCGGAGATCAATGACGAAAAATGCGCCTTCATTGAGCGCATCGGCGCCGAGTGCCGGGATCAGGAAATCCCCTTCTTTCTGGAGATCCTCACCTACGATCCCCAGGGCCCAACGGGCGCGGCGTGGCTGCGGCAGCGGCCGCGCTGGATCGCCGCCGCGGCGGCGGAGTTTTCCCATCCGCGCTACGGCGTGGATGTGCTGAAGCTGGAGCTGCCGGTCGCCGCCCACGACTGCGGGAATGGGGCGGATGCCGCGTTCACCCGCGCCGAGGCGCTCGCGAGCACGCGGGAAGCGCTGGCGCCGGCGGGGCCGCCGGTGGTGTTTCTATCCGGCGGGGCCAGCACGGCGGAGTTCGTGGCGGGGTTGGAATTGGTGGCCGAGGCCGGGGTGCCGTTTGCCGGCGCCCTCTGCGGCCGGGCGATCTGGCAGGATGGCATTCCGAGTTACGTCGCCGCGGGCGCCGCGGGGCTGGAGCGCTGGCTGGCGGCCGAGGGCCGGGCGCACCTGCAAGCGGTGCGGGCCTGCTTGACGCGCTGCGCCACCGGCATCGGGCGATAGGTAAGCGTAGAGCGGGCGGGCCGCGGCTCTGGATCCGCCGCCGCCACGCACCACGCCGCTGCCCATGCGGCCCGTGGCGCACTCCGGTCGCGCGGGCTCAGCGCGCCGTTGCGGGCTGGCGGACGGAGACAACGAAGCGGCGGACCTGTTGCAAATGGCGCTGGAGGGCGTTTTGCCGATCCGCCTGCAACTGGGCGCGGCGATGGATGGCTTGTTGCGCCAGCGCCTTTTGGCCGGTGCGCAGATAGGCCAAGGCCAATTGATAGACGATGGACACGCTGCGCGGGTCCAGCCGCTGCGCCGCGCGGAACTGCGGGATGCTGGCTTGCCATTGGCCGGCATGGGCGAGCGCGAGTCCGGCGGCGTAATGCGCCTCCGCCAGCCGGGGGTTTTGATGAATGGCGCTGCGGGCGAGCCGCTCCGCCAGGGCGGTCCCGCCGCCGGCGCCGGTGCGCACGGCGATCACCGCCGCATAGGCGCCGGCCGTGGCGTTGCCGGGATGCGCCGTGGCCAAGGTGATCAGATCCTGGCAGGGGGCGCGGCGCGCCATGCCGCCCGACAGGCAGGAACGGCCGAGAAGACCGGCGAGAAATTCGTCCTCGGGGTATTGCCGCGTCAGCGGGCCGAGGCGGCGAATGGCGGCGGCAAAATCCAACTGGCCATAGGCGGTGACCGCCAGCGCGGTGCGCAGCGCGCGGCTGTGGGGATACCGCGCCAGTCCTTGCTGGAAGGTAAGACGCGCGGCGCGCCAGGTGAGATGGCGCAGGAACTCGGCGCCGAGCGCCAGGATGTTGGCTTCGGTGGGGGCGAGGCGGGCGGCGGTTTGCAGGTGGCGGGCCGCCGCTTCATATTGGCCGCGCGCCTCCGCGACGGCGCCCCACAGGGATTGCGCGGCGGCGACCTGCCGCAGCGCCGGCGCCGCGGCCAGCGTTTGCTCGGCATCGGCGTTGCGGCCGGCGCGATGCTGGGCCCAGGCGAGATCATAGGCGACTCGCGGATCGGAAGGCTGGAGCGCGTGGGCTTGGCCGAGAAAATGGGCCGAGGCGGCATAGTCGCCCGCGGCGGCCAGCGCCTGGCCCAGATCGTAGACGTTCTCGAAATTGTCCGGCGCCAACCGCACGGCGCGGCGCAACGCCGCGATGCCGCGGCGCCGGTGGCCGAGGCGGAGCTCGGTGATCCCCAGGTTGGCCAGCACGGAGGGCGAATGGGGCGCCAGCGCCGCCGCGCGCCGCAGGAACGGCAGCGCCGCCGCCAGTTTTTGCTCGCCGACCCAGGCCAGTCCCAGCGTTTCCGCCACCGCGGGGCTTTGGGGAAATTGCCGGGCGAGGTGCTGGAGCTGGGGAATGGCCGCGGCGGTATGGCCGGCGTCCACCGCCGCGGCTGCTTGCCGCAGTTGCGCCTGCGCCGCGGGGGGCAGCGCCTGCGCCGCGGCACGGTGCGGTATGGCCAGAGCCAAGGCCAGCAACGCGGCAAAGCGCAGGATCGAGGTGGTATGGCCACCGGCGGCCACGGCCGGGCCGCGCCGGCGTGGCCCTGGGCGACTGGCGCCGCCGCCGCGCCGCCGACAGCCGCGCGGCGCCGCCAAGAGGGGCAAGCGGCGGCCGCCCGCGTTGGGAGCGTCGCAAGGAGGCCGCGGCATGATGCTATTTAACGGCAGGCGCGGGCCGGCGGGCAAGGTGGAAGCGGCGGCGGGGCGGAGGTAAAAACGTTTCGGCATGGCGGGGGATTCGGCTAGAGTAGAGCCATGGCGCGACGCGGCCGGGGGCCGGAACTGGTCGTTTTTGGGGAGTTTTACCTGGATCTGGTCTTCTGCCGGCTCGGGGTGGCGCCCGCCTGGGGCGCCGAGGTGCGGGCCCAGGAGTACACCGAGGCGCCCGGCGGCGGCGTGGCCACCACGGCCCTGACGGCGCGGCGGCTCGGCGCCGGCGTGGCCATGATCACCCGGGTGGGACCGGATGCCGCGGCGCATCCCGCCTGGCGGATGCTGGCGGCGGCGGGGGTGGACGCCAACGCCGTCGAAGTGCGGCGCGGGATGAGCACGGCGCGGTCGGCCTGCGTGGCCTTCAACGCCGACCGGATGATCATCACCCACGATCCCATCAACCAGGATTTGGAGGCGGTGTTGCGGCGGCGGCCGGCAATGGCGCTGATGCGCCAAGCGCGGCATGTGCACTTCGCCTGCGCGCTGCGGCAGCCGGCGCGGATCCGCCCGGTGCTGGAGGATTTGGCGGCGCACGGCGTCACCTGCTCCGCCGACATGGGCTGGAACCCGGATACGCTTTCGCTGGAACACCTGCGCCCGCTGCTGCCCTGGCTGGCGATGCTGCTGCCCAACGCGGCGGAGGCGGCGGCGCTGACGGGGGAATCCGATCCCGCGCGCGCCTGCCTGCGGCTGGCGGAGTGGGTGCGCTGGCCGGTGGTGAAATGCGGCGGCGACGGCAGCTTGATGGCCGCGCGGTCGGCCAGCGGCGCGGTGCGGCTGCTGCGGGCGGCGGCGCGCAAGACCCGCGTGGTGGACGCCACCGGCGCGGGCGACGCCTTCGACGGCGGGTTTTTGTTTGGCTTTCTGCGCGGCTGGAGCTGGCGCGAATGCCTGCGGCTGGGAAATCTGTGCGGCGCGCGGGCGGCTTCGGCCGCCGGCGGCTCGGCCGGGCTGGCGGCGCTGACGCGCGCCGACGGCCGGCGGCCACGGGAAAGGAACGCATGAAACTGGCGGTGATTGGCGCGGCGGGGGTGCGGACCCCGCTGCTGGCACGGGGATTGGCGGAAGCGGCGGCGACGCTGCCGCTGAGTGAAATCGGCCTGTACGACCCGGATGCGGAGCGGCTGGCGCTGATCACGCGCGTGGTGCGGGCCATGGCCGCCGAGCGCGGCCTGGCCGCGCGGCTGACGGCCGCGCCGCGCCCCGAGGCGGCGATGGACGGCGCCAGCTACATCATCACCAGCATCCGCGCCGGCGGCATCGCCGCGCGGGCGCAGGATGAGCGCATCGCCCTGGAGCATGGCCTGGTCGGGCAGGAGACGGTCGGCGCCGGCGGTTGCGCCTGCGCGCTGCGCAATTTGCGCGCCATGCTCGGCTATGGCCGCCTGGCGCTCCAGCGGGCGCCGGCGGCGACGCTGATCAACTTCACCAACCCCGTGGGCATCGTCTCCCAGGCGATGCTGCAACTGGGGGTGCGCATCCTGGGCGTTTGCGACACCCCGCTGGAGACCTTCGAGCAGATTGCGCACGCGCTGGGACGCGATCCCTTCAGCCTGTGGTTCGATTACTTGGGCCTCAATCATTTGGGCTGGATTCGCGCCGTGCGCGCGGGCGGCCCGGAGGGCGCCGACCTGCTGCCGGAGCTGCTGGCCGATCCGGAGCGGCTGCGCCGCTGTTACCGCCATGGCCTGTTCCCGCCGGAGTTCTTGCAGCGGCTGGGCGTGTTGCCGACGGAGTATTTGTATTTCTACTATTTCCCCGAGCAGGCGCGGCGCAACACCCAGGAAAGCCGGACCTCGCGCGGCGCGGCGATCGAAGTGCTGAACCGGGAGCTGTTCGCCCAGCTGGCGGATACGCCGGAGCGGCAGCTCATCACCGTGTATGAGGATTATCTGCGGCGGCGGAACGCCAGCTATTTCAGCATCGAGGCCACCGGCGGCAAGCGGCGGGAAGACGACCGGCCGCTATATTCGCAGTTCGCCGGCTATGAGCGCATCGCCGTGCTGCTGTTGACGGCGCTGGCCTCGGAGGAGGCGAAGATGGTGCCGCTGACGGTGCGCAACGATGCCGGCGGCGCGATCGCATTGAGCGACCTGGCGCCGGCGGATGCGGTGGAACTGCCCTGCCAGGTCTCGCGCCGGGGCGTGCAGCCGGCCCAGCCGGGAGCCGCGCCGGACGCGGTGCGCGCCTTGCTGCTGCAAGTCAAGCGCTATGAGCGCTTGGTCGCGGAAGCGGCGCTGACCGGGCGGCGGGAGTTGGCGCTGGAGGCGCTGGAGCTGAACCCGCTGGTGGGACCCGCGGCGGCCGCGCCGGTGTTGTCGGCCTATGAGGCGGCGTTCGGCGCGGCGTTGGGGCTGGCGCCCAAGGATGGGCCCAGTGCCGGCCCGGCGGCCAGCGGCGGCTCCAGCGCGGCGATGACCTCGGTCAAATAAGCGTGGCTGGCCGCCATGTTGGCCTGGGCATCCTCCTGCCCAAACTTCACGTCCTGCTCGACCACCAGCCAGCCTGCGTAGCCGGCTTCCGCGAGACTTTCAAAGAACTCCGGGAAGTAGATGCAGCCCTGGCCCACGGGGGTGAAGACGCCCGCCGCGACCGCGCCCGGAAAGTCGAGTTCTTGCTTCCGCGCCCGCGCCAACGCCTGGGGATTGATGTCCTTGACATGGACGTAGCGCAATAGCGAGCTGTATTTGCGCGCTTCCTCGGCGGGGTCGCCGCCGCCGTACACGCAGTGGCCGGTGTCCAGGCACAGCCCGATCCGCGTGGCGCTGACGGCCTCGAAGAGCTGCTCGGTTTCCGCCGGCGTCTCCACGTAGGTGCCGGCATGGGGATGGAAGACCACTCCCAGGCCGAATTCCGCCGCCGCCCGCTCCACCTCGACGCATAGCCGGCCCACGCGCCGCCAATCACCGGCGCGCAGCGAGGCCCGGCCGTCCACCGGGATGCGTCCGGCCAACTGCGATCGCTGCGGCGATTGGGCGTCGGCGATGACGATGATTGGCGCGCCGACCGCGGCCAGCAACCGCGAGACCCGCCGCACCTGGGCCAGCACCGCCGCCGCGGCGCCCGGTTCGCTGAGCGGCACCGGAACGAAGGCGGACAGCAGCGCCAGCCGGCGGCGCTCCAGCGCGGGGCGCAACGTTTCGGGATCGGTCGGAAAAAAACCGTAGGGGCCGAGTTCGGTGCCCTCGTAGCCGGCGGCCAGCATTTGGTCCAGCACGCCCTCGAACGGCTGTTCCCAGGCCGCATCGGACTGATCCTGCACGCCCCAGCTGACCGGGGCGGTCGCCAAGCGGAAGGCGGATGCGGCCAGGCTGGTCATGGGATCGCCACCGCCTCCGGTTGCAGGTAGATGCGCTCGCCGCTCCGCGCGCCGGCGTAGCACGCCGTAATCAATTGCACCACCTTGAGGCCGTCCTCCGGCGTCACCGGGGCCGTGCCGCGCCCTTCCAGGGCGTCCACGAACATCCGGTCCTCCTGGGCGTATCCCCAGCGCTCATTGCGGCTGAGCTGGCTATAGTCCAGCGTGGTCGTGGGCGCGTCCAGGGCCGTGGTATAGGCGATGCGTTCCATCTCAAAGGTTTCATAGGTGGCGTGGTGGCCGAAAACCTCGAAGCGCTCGAAGGGGAAATGCCACGTGGCATGGCCGTAGGTGGTCATGGTGGCGTGCACGCCGCCGGCGAAGTTCAGCAGCAGGGAGAAGTCATCCCATTCGCCGTGCTCGCGGGCCTGGGCCGCCGCCTGCACCCACTGCACTTCGCCGAAAAAGAAGCGCATCAGGTCGAACATGTGCACCGGCGTCTCATACAGAAAACCGCCGGTCAGCCGGGAGTTCCAGACCCAAGGCGGGCGCAGCAGCTCGCCGCGGTTCATGCGCGCGTGCACCGCGTGGGGCTGGAGGCGGCCGCCGGCGATGGCCTCCTTCAGAAATTGGTAGACCGGGGCGAAGCGCCGGTTATGGCCCACTTGAAACACCACCTTGGTCCGCGCCGCCGCTGCATGCACGCGGCGCGCGTCCTCTAGCTGAATGGCGAACGGCTTTTCGCAGAAGACGTGGCGGCCGGCGGCCAGCACCGCCAGCGCCAGTTCGGCGTGGGTGGTGTTGGGCGTGCAAATGTAGACGGCCTGGCTGGCCGCCAGCACCGCATCCAGGCTGGGCTGAGCGGGGCAACCAAAGCGGCGGCCAAAGGCTTCGGCGCGTTCGGGCACGTTGTCATAGACCCCGGCGAGGCGGACGCGCGGGTCGGCGGCAAGGATGCCGGCGTGCAGGGTCGCGACTTCGCCGGCGCCGATAAGACCAATGGAAAGAGCCATGCGGGCAGCCAAAACGATTCGAGCTTGAGTATAGCGAAAAAGGCTGCCGGGCAGGAGAAAAACCGCCGCGGCCGTGCTTCCCCCCACACTGGCCTAGCGGCCAACGGTGCGCACCGCCGGGGAGCGGCGGCGCCGCCGGTTGGAACCGCGGCGGCGGCCATGCTAATTTAGGCGATACGTTTCGGTATCGGCGTACGGCGGAGATTTTAGGAGGGATTACGGTGGTGCAGGCGGCTTCAGCGGCGGTAGAACGGCTTCCCAACTGGATCGGCGGGCGGTTCGTGGCGGCGGAAACAGGACATCAGCCGGTGCGCAATCCGGCTACGGCGGAGATTCTGGCCGAGGTGCCTCAGTCCGGACCGGCCGAGGTGGAGCAGGCCGTGGCGGCCGCCGCGGCGGCCTACCCGGAGTGGCGGCTGACTCCGGCCGGCGATCGCATCCAATATCTGTTCAAATACAAGCAACTGCTGGAAGAAAATCTCGACGATCTGGCCCGCGCCATCACCCTGGAATGCGGCAAGACCTATGCCGAGTCCGTCGGCGAACTGCGCCGCGGCATTGAGAACGTCGAGCTGGCCGCCGGCATGCCGCTGTTGCTCCAGGGTTACAACAGCGAGGACATCGCCCGCGGCATTGACGAGATCATGATCCGTCAGCCGCTGGGCGTGGTCGCCGCGATTACGCCGTTCAATTTTCCCGCCATGATCCCGCTGTGGTTTTTGCCCTATGCGATCGCCTGCGGGAATACCTTCATCCTCAAACCGTCGGACCGTACGCCCATCACCGCCGGCAAGCTGATGCGGCTGCTGGCCGCCACCGGGCTGCCGCCGGGCGTGGTGTCGCTGGTGAACGGCGGCAAAGCCGCCGTGGACGCGCTGTTGGACCATCCCCGCGTACGGGCCATCAGCTTTGTCGGCTCGACGGCGGTGGCGCGCTACGTGTATGGCCGGGCGACGGCGCAAGGCAAGCGGGCGCAATGCCAAGGGGGCGCGAAAAACCCCGTCGTGGTGCTGCCCGATGCCGATCTGGAGATGACCACGCGGGTGGTCTCCGACTCCGCCTTTGGCTGCGCGGGCCAGCGCTGCCTGGCGGCTTCCGTGGTGCTGGCGGTGGGCGAGGCGCGCCGCACCTTCACGCCGGTGCTGGCCGAGGCGGCGCAGGCCCGCAAGGTGGGCTTCGGCTTGGATCCCGAGGTGGAAACCGGCGCGGTGATTACGGCGGAAAGCCAAGCCCGCATCGAAGCCTTGATCGCCGCCGGTATCGAGGAGGGCGCCCGTCCCTTGGCGGATGGCCGGCGGGCGCGCGTCTCCGGCTATGAGCAGGGCACTTTCGTGCGGCCGACGGTGCTGGACGGCGTGCCCGCGGGCGGGCGGCTGGCGCAGACGGAGATCTTTGGCCCGGTGGTCAGCGTCATTGCCGCCGCCACGCTGGAGGAGGCGATCGCCTTCGTCAACCAGCAGTCCTACGGCAACATGGCCTGCCTGTTCACGCAAAGCGGCGCCGCGGCGCGCCAGTTTCGCCATCAGGCCACCGCCGGCAACATCGGTATCAACCTGGGCGTCGCGGCGCCGATGGCCTACTTTCCCTTCACCGGATGGAAGGACAGCTTTTTCGGCGATCTGCATGCGCAGGGCCGCGACGCGGTGGATTTCTATACCGATAAAAAGGTCGTGGTGGAACGCTGGCCGAAGGAGTGGAGCCGGCGGTTTTAGGCGCCGCGCGGGGCGCGGCCGGCCCGTCCGTTATCATGGCTCGATCCATGGAACCCGAATCCGCCGCGGCGCCTCCCGCCGCTTCTCCACCCGGCACGCAAACCGAGTTGGTGCGGGGCATGGGCCTGGTGCAGGCCACCGCCGCCAACATGCTCAACATGATCGGCATCGGGCCGTTCATCACCTTGGGCGTCATCCTCGGCTACATGGGCGGTCCGCAGGCCATGCTGGGCTGGCTGCTGGGGGCGCTGCTTTCGGTCTGCGACGGGCTGGTCTATGCCGAGTTGGGAGCGGCCATGCCCGGCGCCGGCGGCGCCTACGTCTATTTCCGCGAAGCCTTCAATCCCGCCAGTTGGGGCTTGCTGTTCTCCTTTCTGTTCCTGTGGGAAATGTTGTTTTCCGGGCCGTTGGGCATGGCCGCCGCCTGTGTCGGCTTCGGCGATTACGCCCAATACTTGCTGCCCGGTCTGGGCCATATTGGGGTGACGCTGCTGGCCATGGGCGTGGCCGTGGCCATCACCATCCTCCTCTACCGCCCCATCACCAGCGTCGGCCGCCTCAGCGTGTGGATGCTGGGGCTGGTGCTGGCCGCCATCGGCTGGGTGGTGGTGGCGGGGCTGGTGCACATGAATGTCCACCAGGCCTTCGCCTTTCCTCCCGGCGCGTTCCGCCTCGACGGCTCCTTCTTCGCCGGTTTGTCCAGCGCGACGCTGTTCGCCCTATACAACTACGGCGGCTACAACAACGTCACCTTTCTCGGCGCCGAGGTGCGCAACCCGGGCAAAAATATTCCCCGCGCCATCGTCTTCTCCATCGTCGTGGTGGCCGCGCTGTATCTGCTGATGAGCATCAGCGTCGTCGGGGTGATGCCCTGGAAGGAAGCGGTCAGTTCCAACGCCGTGATCTCGGACTTCATCGGCCGGCTGTATGGGCGGGGCGCCGCCGACCTGATGACCGGCTTGGTGCTGACGGCCACCTTCAGCGGCATTTTTGCGCTCAGTTTGGGCTACTCCCGCATTCTCTTCGCCGCCGGCGAGGCCGGGCAGTTCTTCCGCGTCTTCGGCCGCGTGCACCGCACCGGGCGGTTTCCCACCGTCGCCCTGCTGGCCATCAACGGCGCCGCCTTGGTGCTCTGCTGGCTGCCCATTGGCAAGCTGATTCAAGCCCAGATGATCGTGCAGATCGTCTTTCAGTTCATTCCCCAGATCCTGGCGGTCTTCGCCATCCGCCGCTTCCGCCGCGGCATCGCCTTGCCCTTCCGGATGTGGCTGTATCCTCTCCCGGCCTTGGTGGCGCTGGGCGGCTGGATCTATGTCGCCTCCAGTCCGGCGCAGTTCCACTATTTGGGCGCGACCCTGCTGCTGGCTTTGGCCGGGGTGGCGGCTTATGGCCTTTGGGCGTGGCAGCGGCGGCAATGGCCGCTGGCGGCGGCTGGACGCGACCGCGCGGCGGGAGCAAAATAACGGCTTGAGCCCGAAACCGGTATCGCGCAGCACCCGGCGCACCCGCCGTCCGCAGCACGCCACCATCCGGGATGTCGCCCGGGCGGTCGGCGCGTCCATCTCCACCGTCTCCGCCGCGCTGAACGGCACCGACTATGTGTCCGCCGCCATGCGCGCCAAGATCGAGGCGGCGGTGCAGCAGCTGCAATACCGCCCCAACGATCTTGCCCGCGGCCTGCGCCTGCGCCGTACCCATACGCTGGCCATCGTGGTGCCGGATCTTTCTAACTCCTTCTACGCGGAGATTGTCCGCGGCATGAAGGACTACACCGCCGCCGCCAACTACACCGTCTTGGTGGGAGATAGCCGCGAGCGCTGGGCCGAGGAGAAGCTGTTTTTGGAGATGCTGCACCGCCGCCGGGTGGACGGGGTGGTGCGGGTGCCGGCCGGCGACGGCAACGCCTCGCAGGCGGCGCAGGTGCTGGGCACCATCCCCGTGGTCTACGCCGACCGCTATCCGGAGGCGGATCATCCCGTCGCCGCCTGGGTGGGGGTGGACAACGCCCGCGCCGCCATGGACGCGACGCAGTACTTGATCAGCCTGGGCCATCGCCGCATCGCCATCATCAGCGGTCCCACGACCACGCGCACCGCCGCCGAGCGCCTGGAGGGATATCAGCGCGCGCTGCGCGCCATCGGCGCCATGCACAAGGAATACATCCGCAACGGCGAGCTGGACATGGCCGGCGGCGCGCGCCAGGCGATCGAACTGCTGACCCAGGCCAAGCCGCCGACGGCCATTTTCTGCGCCAACAACACGATGACGCTGGGGGCGCTGGAGGCGATCCAGCAGTTGGGCCGCGCCTGCCCACGGGAGATCAGCCTGCTGGGCTTCGACGATTTCGCTTGGTCCACGCTGCTGCGGCCGCGCCTGACCATGGTGCGGCAGCCGGCGCGGGAAATCGGCATGACCGCGGGCCGCATGCTGATTGACACCATCGAGGAGCGCACCCGCAACCGCGCCACCCAGACGCTGCCCACGCAGCTGATGGTGCGGGATTCCTGCGCCCCGCCGCTGCGGCCCTGAGCCTGCCGCCGCGCCCGCCACACCGCCGGCGCGGGCCGCCGGATGACAGGCGGGCGCAGGCCATGGGCTGAAACGCGCGCTTCCCGGCGCCCGGCTGCGGAGCTAACCCACCCGGACCGGCGTTTCCACCGGCAGTGCATCCCACGGTCCGGAGCGGCGGTGCGTGGCCAGCAAGGCGATGACCTGCGAGCGGGTGGGCAGGGCCGATTGCGCCCCCGCGCCGGTGCAGGTCAGGGCGGCGGTGGCGCTGGCGAAATCCAGCCGCGCGGGCAGCTCCCATCCGGCCAAAAGGGCATACACGTAGCCGGCGCGGAAGGCGTCGCCGGCGCCGGTGGTGTCCACGGCGCGAATGGGAAACGCGGCCACGGGGTGAAACGCCTCGCCGTCGAAGGCCAGCGCCCCGCGCGGTCCCAGCGTGGCGCAGACCATCCCCGGACCTTGCGCCGCCAGCCGCCGCAGCCCGTCTTCCAGCGCCGGACCGCAGCCGGTGTAGGCGGAGACGAACTCCTCATTGCCGATGAAGTCGGTTACCTCGGCAATCAGCGCCGCGCAATCCGCCTCGGGAAAATCTATGTCGGAAATGACCGGCAGGCCGCGCGCGCGCGCCGCCGCGGCCAAGGCGCGCGCCGCTTCCAGATCCTTGGCGTCCACATAGACGGCGCGCAGGTCCCGCAACGCTCCTTCGCCCAGTGCCGGCAGTTCCTCCGGCCGCACCGCCAGACGGGGGTCGGTGCTCCAGATCACGGAGCGGTCGCCGGAGGCCTCCTCCACCAATATGTAGGCCACCGCGCTGGGCGCATCGGGCACGATGCGGGCATAGTCCAGGCCGACGCCGGCTGCCGCCAGCGCCCGGCGCTGAATCTCGCCGTACAGGTCCGCGCCGGTGCGCAGGCACATCCCTACCCGCAATCCCAGCCGCGCGCACGCCACCATCGCCGTGGCCACCTGGCCTCCGGGCTGGAGCGCGCTGTGCCGCACCGGCAGCTTGCCTCCCCGTCCCGGGAAACGCGGCACCGTCAATAGGTGATCCACGCAGCTGTTGCCGAGCCCTAGGACCTCCATCCCTAACAGGGTACAGGGAAACACCGGCCCCAGCGGCGGCTGCCGCCGGCTTTCGCGGGTTTCGGGTCTTCAGCTCGCGGGCTGGGCCCGCGGACGGCTCCGCGCACGGGATCGGCGATGGCGATCACCTAACCCGGGCGCGGAACCGGGGCGGCTACTTCCCGCCGCCGGCCGCCGCGGCGGGGAACACCGCGGGATTTTTCGCCAGGCTCAGCATATTGGCGAACAGCCGGTACGCTCCCGGCACGCCGTCCGGCAGTTGCCGGTAGAAGGCGTACGCGCAGTAGATATACACGCCCTTGCCGTAGCGGGCATACAGGAAGCCGCCCCGTTGCGGCGGCTGGCCGGGATCATGCGTGGACAACAGCGCTTCGTACTTCGGGCTCCAGCTGCGCAGGAACTTCGAGCCCCGCTCTTCGATCCAGCCCTGGAAATCCTTCAGCGTAATCTGATTCGGCCAGGTGAAGACCGGATTGTGCGGATGCAGGATCACCATCCGCGAGTCCTCATGCGTCACCTCTTGCGGGTCCTTGCCCATGCGGTAGGGATACGGACCGTAGTCGTGGTCGTACTCCGGCGTGTTGTACTGCACGATCACCACCCCGCCCTGATGCACGTAGCGCAATAGGCGGCTGTTGTAGGTGCGCAGGCTGGTGCGGACCGCGTAGGTGCGCACGCCCAGCAGGATCACGTTGTATTTGTCCAGGTTGCCGCTGGCCAGGTCCTGGGCGTTGAGGAAATGCACATGGATGCCCAGGTTCACCAGCGACTGCGGCACTTCATCGCCGCTGCCCATGAGGTAGGCGACCTTTAAACCCGGCGCTACCTTCACGTTCACGCCGCTGGTGCGGTAAATCGCCTGGCGGTAGTAGTTGTACGGCCGCAGTCCGGGATAGCCGACGGTGACATAGCCCAGGCCGAAATGCTGCCCGTCATAGTCCGCCACCGCCTGGATGCGGTAGGGCCGCACCTCCAGGTGGGAAGGGAAGACCTGGAAATCCACCGATTGGTCTTGGCCGTCATGCGCGGTGGCGAAGCTGGCGGCCGACGGTTCCGCCCGCCAGCCCGCCGGCAGCTCCAGGCGCACGGCGCCCCGCGCCGGGCCCTTGACGTTGCTGTGCACCGTCGCCGTTAGGCGGAAGCTGCGCGCGCCCAGCGGCACGATGCCGGCGATCGGCCGGATGGTCACCGAAATGGCCGGCGCCACCACCAGCGGATTGAGCACCAATCCCGGACCGGTGATGCGGCTGACCGACTGCACCACCTCGCCCATGCGCAGGTTCACGCCGTGATAGCGGAAGTGCGCCCAGGCCGTCAGCGGATACGGCGCCAGCGGACGGTCAATGTACTTCCGGTTGTGGATGTTGTAATAGGCCTGCTCGATATTCGGCCGCGAGAAGTACGGGCGGGTGTAGGGGGCGTTCTCCGGCACGGTGGCGGAAAAGCGGATGTCGTCCGCCCGGTTCCCGGCCAGCGTCCCGGCCACGGGCCCGTGCGCCATCGCATCCCAGCTTTGGCCGTTGATGCCGCGCAGGTCCACCCCGGTCAGCCGCACCGGCGTCCGGCCTTGCGCCACCAAATGCACGTTCACCCAGAAATGCTGGCCGCGAATGGCGGTCGTGAAGGTCGCCGG
>JAKAUF010000127.1 GCA_021827785.1 Acidobacteriota bacterium
CGGGCCCGTCCGCCGTTGCTCCATCTCCGTCGTCAGGTCCGTCCCATACTCGTGCGTCGGGCCGTTCGGCGCGCCCGGCGTGGCGGCGGCGATCGCCGGCAGCGCCATCGCCGCTCCGGCGCCGGCCAGCATGCGCCGGACCATTTGCCGGCGGTTCAGCCCGTGCGCCGGATGATGCAGAATGAAATGCACCTGCGGGTCTTCCGCCCCCGCCGTCTCCGGCCTAGCCGGCTCCCGGCCCAGATTCTCCGCACCATCGTTCGCGGCACTATCGTTCGCGGCCATGCGACGCGCCTCCCAGGGAATTCGGCTTTCACCATATCACCGCC
The DNA here is from genome assembly GCA_021827785.1 of Acidobacteriota bacterium. Classification (GTDB taxonomy): domain Bacteria; phylum Acidobacteriota; class Terriglobia; order Terriglobales; family SCQP01; genus JAKAUF01. Next base: position 330 of record JAKAUF010000127.1, read on the forward strand.
CTGCCCCGGGCGGCAAACTTTCCCGCCGTCGTGCCCGGCTCTGCCCGCATGCGGCTGGAATTGGTAGCGTAGCGCCCGCGCTGCGGGGCTTCGCCGTGCCCCGCAGCTGCGCCGCGCCGGCGCCCGTGGCTGCATCGCGGCTGAGTCGCGGGGCTTCGGCGCGTCCGCGCCGCTGGGCTGGGTCGCATCCGCTCCGGGGTCTTCGCGGCGCCCCGGGCCGTCCCCCTCCGCATGCTAAGATCAGGCAACGGCGCGGCCTGCGGCCGCCGCCGTCCCCGCCGGTGTAGGCGCGTAGCTCAGCTGGTTAGAGCGCTACCTTGACACGGTAGAGGTCTGGGGTTCGAGTCCCCACGTGCCTACCATCCAACTCGCTGATTGTGCAGGGTCAGACTCTACGCCGCCGGCGGCGCTTGCGCCAACTCGTCTCCATTGGTCGCCAAGCTCGCTGCGGGCACGGCGCTACCTTCTGGCGGCCACGGCCCGCTCCAGGGCTTCGCGGATGAACCGCTGGTAGGGAACGCCCCGCGCCTTGGCCCGGACCTTGACGGCCCTTAGCAAGCTTTCTGGAACGCGCATATTCACCCGCGCCTCTTTTCTCTCGAATTCGAATTGGACGGGCTGAACGCCGGCAAGGTCATATTCCGTAAGGTCGGCGGCGGCGACAAAGGCTTCGGCCTCACGGTCGCTCCTAAACCTGGGGATTTTCTTCTTCATAGTGCTGGACCTCCTTCGCGTGCATATAGCGGGCGCTGATCGGCCGAATGTACTGCCGGCGTTGCCGGATGCGGATCGTGAACACCAGAAATACATGGCGGCCGGCTCCGGTGGTGCCGATGGCCTTGAGCCGGCGCTCCGAACCTGAATGCGCTGCATCCGGCAAGACCATGATTGGCCGCTGGAACATGGCCTCGACCTCAGCCGTGGAAACACCATGCTCCAGGCACTTCGCGCGGTTTCCCGCGTCCCAATCGAAGCCCGAGATTACCCTTCCCACAGGCGTATTATGATAAGTGTATGTACAAATGTCAATACGCTCGCCCGGCGCCGGACGGTTACGTGGGCGCCGGGGCTGTAGGGGCGTCAGGCCGGCGGGCCGGAGCCGGCCGCACCGGGACCGGATCCCTCGCGGGGAGAGCGAAGTCATGCCCGCCTGCCGGCCGGCGGCAGGGCGTCTTCAATCCCGCGCGCTGCGCCCATCCCGGCCGCTTCGGCCGGCGTCCCGCCCCTACAGCGCCCGGATGAGGCGCGCCGGCAGGCGAATGATCGCCGCGACCAGGTCCAGCGCGCCGCCCACCGCGATGCCCACCAGCCGAAAGGGCAGCAGCAACAGCCAGACGATGGGATACAGCAGCAGCGCCGCCAGCGCCAGCGGCCAGCACAGCAACAGCAGAATCAGGAATAGGAAGAACTTGACCATCTTCTGCGGGCGCGGCGGTTCGGCGGGGCCCGCTTCCCGCGGCGCCCGCTGCCACTCGTTTCTATTACGCTCGCCCGCTCCGGGAAGTTCCCGCGGGCCCGCCCCGCGCCGGGCTAGGGTTGAAAAGGCGGCGGCTGCACGCGGCGCGCGCCGCCGGGATTCGCCCGCCGGCCCGATTCGGTGTGCCTCCGGATTGCGTGCGGTCGCGCTGCGCGCGGCCGGATCGCGTTGCGGCACGCAGCGGCCGCAGAACAGGCCGCCGCCCAGGGGGCGGCGGATCCGCCGTCGGCGGCAAGCCCTTCCGCGGGTGGGCCGCCACCGCGGCGCAATATCCTGGCCTTCGGCTCGCCTGGGGCTCTCGTCCGTCGGCTAACGCCGCTCACCCCACCGGCCGCACCGCCGCCCGCCGCGGGCGGCAATGCGCGGTATAGCAAAGATGCCGGCTGAAGAACGGCAGCACGTGGTTTTGGAAGCGGTACGCCACGTGGCTGGTGTGCGTGCCGGGATAAATCTCCAGCGTGTTGGCGATGTGGTAGCTGTCCAGAATGCGGTGCACCCGCATGGTGTCGAAGCGCAGCGGGTCGTGGTCCCCCGCGTCCAGCGCGATGGCGCGGTAGCGGCGCAGGTTGGCGATGTATTGATCCAGCATCGCCAGCGGCGAGTTGGCCGCCCATTCCGCCATGATCCTCGGCCGCGGCTTGCCGTTTTGGAAGGGCAGGTCGAAATACAGCGGCGGCTTGTCGGGATCCGGCGACCACGCCGCCGCCAGCGCCAGCAGCGGATGCAAGAACCACGGCGTCTTGCGCACCGCGTCCGCCGGCGAGGTCACGCCTTGCAGCAGCTTCGTCAGCGATGGCGGATGCTTGGGGCCGAAGCCCGGCCGCTGTCCGGTCATCGGCGCCAGGCAGCAAGGGCTCATCACGTACAGGCTGCTGAACACGCCGGGATGCTGCATGCCGATGCGCAGCGCGCCGTAGCCGCCCATCGAATGCCCCACCAGCCCCCGGCTGAGGCGGTTGGGAATGGTGCGGTAATGGGTGTCCAT
>JAKAUF010000238.1 GCA_021827785.1 Acidobacteriota bacterium
AGCAGTCCACCAGATCCACGCCCAACGGCGCCAAGCGGCGCACCAGCGCCACGGACTGTTCGACGTCCCAGCCCCCGGGCGCCCAATCGGTGGCGGAGATGCGCAGCCACAGCGGCCGCTCCTCCGGCCAAACCGCGCGGACCGCGGAGGTCACCTCGGCCACGATGCGGCCGCGGTTTTCCAGGCTGCCGCCGTAACCATCCTGGCGCCGATTACTGAGCGGCGACAAAAACTCATGCAGCAAATAGCCGTGAGCGGCGTGAATTTCGACCACATCGAAGCCCGCGGCCAGGGCCCGGCGCGCGGCGGCGGCGAAGGCGGCGGCCACGGCGGCGATGCCCGCGGCATCCAGCTCCCGCGGCAGCGGATAGTTGGGCGCGAAGCGCAACGCGCTGGGGGCCAGGGGCGTCCAGCCGCCCTGCTCCGCCGGCACCGCGCCCTCGCCGCGGGCCGGCGCGAAGGTGCTGCCTTTGCGCCCGGCATGCGCCAGTTGCATGCCGGCGCGGGCGCCGTGCTGGTGCAGAAAGTCCACGATGCGCCGCAGCGGGGCGATATGCCGGTCGTCCCAGATGCCCAAATCGTCGGGGCTGATGCGGCCTTCGGGCGTCACCGCCGCCGCTTCCGTAAACACCAACCCCGCGCCGCCGATCCCGCGGCTTCCCAGATGCACGAAGTGCCAGTCGTTGGCGAAGCCGTCTTGGCTGGAATATTCACACATCGGCGAAACCACGATGCGGTTCTTCAGTTCCAACCCGCGCTGGCGCCAGGGAGCGAAAAGATGGTCCATATGGCTATTAGACCAATACCCGGCCCCTCGCTTGGCGGTCATCCTGCCCGCGGCCAGCCGCGAGCGACCCGGCGCCTGCGAAAAACCGTACGCCGCCTCGGCCTCGCCGGCGGCTCAGCCGCTCATTGTTGGCCGCTGCGGGGCCGGGGACGAGGGCCTCGGGTCCACTTTGACCCCGGGCATGCGGCGATGCGGCTCAAGCGCTCAGTTTGGGAGACCCCGAGTTGCGGGGCCGCGCGTCCCGCTTGGCGCGTGCGTGACGCTGGGCGCCTTGCTCGCCCCAGCTCTCACCCGTGAGCCGCTGGGGCCGCGCGGCTTGGCTGGTTTTGGCGAGCCCCAGCCCTCTTCTGCGCGCCGCAGGCGCGCGGGGAATGTCGCGGCCTTTTCGCGCCGACTTGGCCCAGGTACAAACGGCGCGACCCCTGCGACCGCAGGTTCACTTTTGCTCAGCCATTGACTCCTGGCTGATGCCAAGATAAATTGCAATGGCGTATTCCGACGATCTGGCTGCCGGAGCTGCCGACAGGGGAGTGCCATTGCGGTAAACGCTGCAGGCTCAAAGCGAGCCGCGGCGTGAAAGCTAGGGAACAGGAGCGATGCCGCCACCCGACAGAACGCGTGATTTGGCCCGCAGTCTCGTTGTTTGCGAGGCCGATGCAAGTAAGACCACGCTGCGCGCCCGACCCGCAACGGTGCGGGTCTATGAGGCGCTGCGTCGGCAGCTTGGCTCAACCATGGGTGTTGACACCTTTCAGGTGGTCGCGGCTCGTGCGTTGGCGCTAGCGAAGGCGCAAGCACCCCTCCTCAACGCCGCCCAGGTTGCAGCGAATGGCGCCTTGCGCGGTCTGGAAGAAATTGAGTCCCCGACGGATGCGGATGCGGATCGCGAGGCCGGCATCGCTCTGATCGCCCAGCTGCTCGGGCTGTTTCTCACCTTCCTTGGCGAGGCGACAACCCTGCGTTTGATTGACGATTTGCACCTTCAGGCTGACATCCCGGCAGAACCCGCCGCCACCGCAGCGGACGCCGTCGTCGGGGCAGCTGCCGATGGACCGGCAACTACGGCTTTCGGCGACCTTCTTGTGGACATTGAACAGCTGAGGAGCGTGGGTGAGCATATTGCCGCCCTCGCGGCCCAGTACCCCGGGATGGAGGAGGGACTCTTGAGTGTGGCGGGAAACATTCACAGCATTGCCACGGTGCTGGATGTTTTCACGCTCATCAAAAGCAAGGCTGGCGGCCCCCTGCAAGACGCACTGCTCCCGCCCGCCGATGGCTATGTGCATTGAGTTCCGCCCGCACGTTACCCAGAGCGGCTCTGGAGGCGGCACGCCTCACGGCCGCGGGCGATTGCGGCAGGCCGGAATCGCCGCCCCGATCCACCTCCGAGGCCGATAACGGCAAATGAGCGCATCTGCCTTGCACCACGTGTCAACATGACGGTCGCCCCGGGAATGCGAGATTTAGCCCGTCGTCTTCTCATTTATGAAGCCGCCGCGAACGCGCTCCCCGCACCCTCGGAGCCCGCAGCGCTTCGCGTCTACGCGAAGCTACGCCAGGGCGTGAGCGAGTGTGCTGGCATCGCGGGTTTTCAAGCGTTCGCTGCCCGCGCCTTGACGCTGGCCCGAACGGAAGCTCCCGGCCTGAGCGCGGCCCGGATTGCGGGAGACGGGTCACTGCAGGGTCTGGACGAGTATGGCCCTCCAATGAAGCATGACAACGATCAGGCTGCCGAGTCCCCGGCGGACGAGGGAGGACTCGTCCTCATCGCTCGCCTACTCTGCCTGCTTGTTACCTTTCTTGGCGAAGCCTTGACCTTGAGCCTGCTGCGGGTTGCGTGGCCAGGGGCAACCCTCGACGATTACCATTCCGAGCACGCGAGAAAAGCATGAGCACCCAAGACAAAGTAACGATCCGCAAATTATCTACCGGCGTTCCGGGGCTTGACGAGATTGTGGGGGGCGGTCTCCCAGAATTTTCCTTCAACATCA
>JAKAUF010000063.1 GCA_021827785.1 Acidobacteriota bacterium
TGAGCGGCGCCGACGGCTTGGCCGGGCGCCGGCGCGGCGGCGCGGGCTTTCAGCGCACGGAGCACGCGGTCCGGCGTGAACGGAGGCTCATACAGGCGGATGCCGGCGGCGTCATAAATGGCGTTGGCGATGGCGGGAATCACCGCGGCGAGGGAGCCTTCGCCGGCTTCCTTGGCGCCGAACGGGCCCTCCGGATCCAAGCTCTCGACGATGAAGGCTGCGATCGGCGGCGAATCGAGAATGGTTGGCACGCGATAGTCGAGCAGGCCGGGGTTGGCGAGCTGGCCGCCGCGGGTATAGGCCATCTCCTCGCTGACCGCCTGGCCCAGGCCCATCCAAACCGACCCGATGACCTGGCCCTCGACGGCAACCGGATTGAGGGCGCGGCCGCAGTCATGCGCCGCCCAGATCTTGTGTACGGTCACTTGTCCGCTGTCCTCATCCACGGAGACTTCGGCGACCTGCGCGGAGTAGGAATAGGCGGGCGAGGGGCCGACGCCGGCGCCTTTGAAGTCCCCGCCTTGCGCCTCCCGGGGCGGGGAATAGGTTCCGACGCCGCGCAGGCGTTCGCCGCCTGGAGCCAGAGCGGCGGCGACGGCGGCGGCGAAGGACAAGGCTTGGCCGGACGGGCCCACGGCTTCGCCGCGCATGAAGCGAATATCCTCCGCTTCGCAGCTCCATCGCCGCGCCAGCGCGGCGGCGATCTGCCGCTTCAGGTCTTGGGCGGCGCGCAGGGCGGCGTTGCCGGCCATGAAGGTGACGCGGCTGGAATAACTGCCCAGGTCCATGGGGGTGACGGCGGAATCGGCGGCGATGACCGCCACGGCGGCGAGCGGCAGGCCCAGGGCCTCGGCGACGATTTGGGCTTGCATGGTGTCCGAGCCTTGGCCGATCTCCGCCGTTCCGGTCAATACGGTGACGGCGGGCGCCGACGCATCGGACGCTACCGCGCTCGGCGGGGCGCCCGCTGCCGCACCGCCAACGCCGGCGCTTGCGGCGCGAGCGCCGGGCGCCGCGGCTTCGACATAGACGGTGGAATGGATGGCGTCGGCGCGGTCCACGGCGTTGGCGGCGCCGGAGACGTAATGGCTGCAAGCCACGCCCAAGCCATGGCGGCGGGAGGGCGCGGAGGCCGGCTCCGCTCGCCGCGGCCCGTTCCCATCCTTGGCCGCGGGCGGCGCGCCGGCGGCAGCGGCGGTCCGCCGTTCCCGCCAGCCGGAGGCGGCGACGACCGTTTCCAGGCACTCCGGCAGGCCATAGCTGAGCACGCGCAGGCCATTGACGGTGCGGCAGGGCGGCTGGAGAAAATTGCGGCGGCGGAGCTCGGCGGGGTCGAGGCCCAGGCGCTCGGCAAGTTCATCCATCTGCGCCTCGAAGGCGAAGCGGGTGTTGACCGTTCCGTGGCCGCGCATGGCGCCGCAGGCGGGCTTGTTGGTCAGGACGCGATAGCCGTCCCAGCGGACGTTGGGGATGTCGTACATGGCGCCCAGCAGGGCGCCGGAATAGAGCAGCGTCACCGGACCGTAGCCGCAGTAAGCGCCGCCGTCTTGGATGACGCGGGCGCGGACGGCCAGGATTTTGCCGTCCGCGGCGGCCCCGGTTTCCAGCTCGGTGATTTGCAGCGGGCGGCCACGATGCGTATAGAAGACTTCCTCGCGCGAGTAGGTGATCTTGACCGGCGCGCCGGCGCGGCGGGCGGCGACGGCGGCGACGATCTCCAGCGGGCAGACCTCGCTTTTCCCGCCGAAGCCGCCGCCCACCATGGGCTTGATGACGCGGATGCGCTCCATCGGCATTTGCAGCACCCGCGCCAGCGTCTTGTGCAGGTAATAGGGAACCTGCGTCGAGGACCAAACCGTGAGCCTGCCGTCCGGCTCGAACCGGGCCAAGGTCGCGTGCGGCTCCATGGCGGCGTGGGTGACGGCGGGGCAGACGTAGCGGTTGCGGCAGACGACGGCGGCCCGCGCCATCGCGGCGTCGGGATCGCCAAAGACGTGGTGGTACTCTTTTTCGATGTTGCGCGGGCGATGGTCGTGCAGCCAGCCGGCGGCGGGCGCGGCCATCGCCGCCTCGGGGTCGAAATGGGCGGGCAGCGGTTCGTACTCGACGCGGATCAGCGGCAGCGCGGCGGCAGCGATGCGCTCGCTTTCGGCCACCACGCAGGCGATGTTGTCGCCGATGTAGCGGGCCTTGTCGGGTTGCAAGGCGCATTCGTCCTTGCCGATCGGCAGCACGCCGTAAGCCGTCGGCGCGTCGGCGCCGGTGATGACGCAGCGCACGCCGGGCAGGGCCAGGGCGGCGCCGGCGTCCACGCCGCGGATGCGGGCGTGGGGCAGATGCGAATGTAGGATTTTGCCGTGCAGCATGCCGGGCACGGCGAGATCGTCGGTATAGGCGCCTGCGCCGCTGGTTTTGCGCGCCGCGTCCACCATGGCGGTGGGCGCGCCGATGATGGCGCGCGCGGCGTCGGGTTGGGTGTGGCTAGCCATGAGCGGACTGCGGCTCCGCGGCTTGGGTCGGCGGGGTGGGCCCGGCGGCGCCCCGCTCCGCATCGGCGGCGGCTTTGGGCCGGGCCGCGCCAGCGGCGGCGGCGTCCGCTGCTTCGGCCAGCGCGGCGCGCACCGAGGCGAGGATTTGCACGTAGCCGGTGCAACGGCAGATGTTGCCGCTCAGGGCGGCTTGGATTTCGCCGTCGCTGGGAGCGGGATTGCCATCCAGCAGCGCCTTGGCCGCCATCACCATGCCCGGCGTGCAGAAGCCGCACTGCG
>JAKAUF010000043.1 GCA_021827785.1 Acidobacteriota bacterium
CTGGACGCCCGTGCCGGTGAGCGCCACGGTCGCCGGCGAGTTGACGGCATTGCTGGTGATGGTCACCGATCCGCTGGCGCTGCCGGTTGCCGTCGGCGCAAAGGTCACCGTCAGGCTGGCGCTGGCCCCGGCGGCGATGGTCGCCGGCAGCGACAGTCCGCTGACGCTGTAGCCCGTTCCGGTCGCCGTGACCGCCGAAACCGTCAGCGCCGCCGACCCCGAGTTGGTGAGCGTCAGGGTCTGATTCCCGCTGCTGCCGACATTCACGTTGCCGAAGGCGACGCTCGTTGGGCTGACGCTCAGCCCCGGCTGGACGCCCGTGCCGGTGAGCGCGACGGTCGCCGGCGAGTTGGCGGCGTTGCTGGTGATGGTCACCGATCCGCTGGCGCTGCCGGTGGCCGTCGGCGCGAAGGTCACCGTCAGGCTGGCGCTGGCGCCGGCGGCGACGGTTGCCGGCAGCGACATTCCGCTGACGCTGTAGCCCGTTCCGGTCGCCGTGACCGCCGAGACAGTCAATGCCGCCGACCCCGAGTTGGTCAGCGTCAACGTCTGCTGCCCGCTGCTGCCGACATTCACGTTCCCGAAGGCGAGGCTCGTTGGGCTGACGCTCAGCCCCGGCTCGACGCCCGTGCCGGTGAGCGCGACGGTCGCCGACGAGTTGGGAGCGTTGCTGGTGATGGTCACCGATCCGCTGGCGCTGCCGGTTGCCGTCGGCGCGAAAGCCACGGTAAGGCTGGCGCTGGCGCCGGCGTTAATCGTCGCCGGCAGCGACAGCCCGCTGATGCTGTAGCCCGTTCCGGTCGCCGTGACCGCCGAGACCGTCAGCGCCGCCGACCCCGAGTTGGTGAGCGTCAGAGTCTGATTCCCGCTGCTGCCCACATTCACATTGCCCAAGGCGAGGCTCGTTGGGCTAACCCTTAGCCCCGGCTCCACTCCGACCGCTGAGAGCGCGACCGAGGCCGGGGAATTGGAGGCGCTGCTGGTGATCGTCAGCGCGCCGCTGGCGCTGCCCGTTGTGGTCGCCGCAAAGGTCACCGTCAGGCTGGCGCTGGCGCCGGCGGCGATGGTCGCCGGAACCTGCAACCCGCTCACGCTGAACCCCGTCCCCGTCGCGGCCACCTGGGAGACGTTCACTCCCGCCGTCCCTGAGTTGGTGATCGTCAGCGTCTTTTGCGAACTGCTGCCGACGTTCACGTCGCCGAAAGTGACCGCCGCCGGCGCCGTAAGCGTCTTGGTGGGCTTACCACCCTTGTATTTGGAGGAGCCCGTGGTCGCCGCTTGCAAGGGAAGTCCGCCGCAACCAGCCAGCCATGGCAGCGCCGCCGCGACCGCGAGCGCGCACCCGTACACGGCCCAACGCATCCGCCGCGACGGCGCGCTCCACTCCTCGCCACCTGCGACTCGCGCCCCCCTGCGATTCCTCTTCATTTCGATTGCGCTTTGTTTACCCACGGTCATCCCCCAACCAACGACGCTACGAGCCGCGAACCAATCTCCGAAACGGCCCGGCGAACCGATTGCGTTCAGGTCGACTGCTGGCACAAGCGACGGCAGTTCGCGCTAAGGTCGGCCTCGCATCTGACCCCTTGGCATTAATGCAGGCAGTCGCAGCCTTAGCCCACTCCGCCGTCCCTGGGCGCAGGAACTCCTGGCGGCGCAGGCTAGGGCGAACGCCCCACGCTGCTCCGGATCGCGACCTCGCCGCTTCGGATTCGAGGCGATCCCGGCGGTTCTCGATCGCCATTCTGGCCGGGCTCGTCTGTTCTCTCCTGTCCGGGGCCAGCTTTGGCGCGCCGCATGGGCTTTTTTCGGATCGCGGCCTCGCCCCCAACGTTAGCAATTCATAATCCGCGCACGGCCCAATGGCTGCCGCGCGACCCGTTCCGCAACGGAACGAAAGAACACAAATTGCTTGGCGCACGCCCCAGCGCGGCTGCGCCGTCGTCTCGTTTGGCGAAGGTTTGCGGCTGGCAGTTGAGGAGGACTATGGTTAAAGAGAACAGAACCTGCGCGCGGCCGGATGGATGGCGGGGCCATCGTTAACCGCCGGTGGTGGCGGTAAGCGGCATCACGGGACCGCGGGCGCCGGAAGGAGAAGTTGAACTGTGCAAGTGCAGAAACAGCAGAACCATGCGTTGCGCTGGCGCGATGGCGTGCTGATCGCGGGCATCTTCGCGGTGATGGTGGCGCTGGGATTCGGCGTGGCCTTTATGGGCCGCCGCGGCGTCGGCGACCGCGGCACGGTGGTGCGGATGGCGCCGAACTTCGTGCTGCGCGACCAATACGGACACCAGGTTTCCCTAGCGCAGTTTCGCGGCGAGGTGGTGGTGCTGGCGTTCTTGGACCCGGATTGCACGGACATCTGCCCGCTGACCTCGCAGATTCTGATGGACGCCATGCGGCGGCTAGGACCGGCGGCGTCGGAAGTGGAGATGCTGGGCGTGAACGTCAATCCCGACGCGACACGAGCGCGGGACGTCGCCGCCTACACCCGCATCCACGGCATGAACGCGCTGGGCCGGCGCTGGCGCTTCCTGACCGGGACGCCGAAACAACTGCGGCAGGTATGGAAGGCCTACGGGGTCTATGTCGCCACGCCGCATGGCGAGGTGGTGCATCAGGCAGCGGTGGAACTGGTGGACGAGAGCGGCTATCTGCGCAGCGCCTTCGAAACGCCGATGCGCTACGACAGCATTCCGCGGCAATCGGCGATGCTGGCGGCGGGAATCGCCAAGCTGCTGCCGGGCGATCCGGCCATGCATCTGCCC
>JAKAUF010000082.1 GCA_021827785.1 Acidobacteriota bacterium
CTATTGGACCGTTAGCGTGACCTCCGCCGAGCGGGTGACCGGCGCTGCGCCTTGCGGCACGTTGGTCGAGGCCGCCGTGACCTTGATCTGGTACGTCTTGGCCTGGCTCGTGCCCCCACCTCCGCCGCCAGCCCCGCCTCCGCCGCCACCTCCGCACGCGGCTAGCGACGCGGAAATGGCCAGCGCGCCTAGGCAGGCCGCGGCCCAGCGGAGCCGACGGTGGGCGCGGCGGGTGGCCAGGGTTGCGGCGGCCGCAGCGAGGAGGAACGCCGCCAGCAGCCACGGCCAGGGCTGGCCGGGCGGTGGCGGAACGGTGCTACTTGAGGTGGTGAAGACATCGGCAGTGAACGGCACGCTGGGGCCGGCGAAATTAAGGTCCTGCTGGCCCGACAACGCCGCGCCGTTCACGTAGAAGGCGCAGACGGCGCCGGAAGGCAGGCCGCTGCAGCTGAGCTGCACCGGGTCGCTCCAGCCGTGGATGGACGTCGCGGTCATCGCGAACACGCCCGTCCCGCCCGGCTTCACTGTGGCGGTGGACCCGGTGGCGGCCAGCGAGAAGTCTTCTATCGGCACTGCCCAATTCATCGTGTGGGTCACGGTCACGCCGGACTGGGCGACGCTGGCGGCCAGCGCCACGGTGGCGTCGTCGGGCCCAGTCCACTGCGCGAAACCTCCCAGTTGGACGATGGTGCTTGCGCCCGTCGTTGCCGGGAGCGTACAGGTGAGGGGCGCGGGGGCGGAGCACTGGGTCAGACTAAATACGGCGCCGGGCATCGAAGCGCCGCCAACCGTGGGCTGAATCTGAATCGTCGCCGGCGCCGCACCCACCTGGCCGACGGCGGGGGGCACGCCCTGAAACTGCGGAGCGATCGCGAAGTCGCTGACGCCGACCGACATGGCCAGTTGGTGTTGTATGCCGCCGCCGCTAGCGACCAAATTGAAGCTGTCCATTGTCCCGGCCGCCAGAGAGCCAAGGCCGTTGATAGTCAGGGTGAAGCTTTGGCCGAGCGCCACGGTACTGCTGGAAAAGGCGCAACTGGCCGGCGGGGCGAGACCGCTGCAGCTGAGGCTCACAGGGGCGGTGAAGACGCCGGACCAGCCCGTGAAAAACTCCAGTTGCAGGGAACTCACCCCAGGCAGAACCGCCTGGGGACCATTGAATTGCGGGTTGAGGGAGAAGTCGCTCACCTCCGCGTTGGCCATAGCGGACTGGGACATCCCGCCGCTGGTGCCGGTCACCGTCACGGACGAGGACAGGTTGTCGCCTAGCTGGTTCATGCCGGTCAATGTCAGCGTTACCGGCGTGCCCGGCGCCGCCGAGGTCGGCGACAGTGAGCAGGAAAGCGGCGGCTCGGCTTGGCAGGACAATGCCACGGATCCCGCAAAGCCGCTCAATGTGCTGACTGTCACCGCCGCGGTGGCGGTATTGACGCCCGCCAGGGCGTATATCGGATTGGGAATGGCCACCGAGAACTCTTCGACCACGACGGGCACCGTCGTGGTGTGAGTGATCGCGCCGTCGCTGGCAGCGACGGCAAGGCTCGAGGGGCCGGCGGCGGCGGCGGCGCTAGCGCTGACCCCGACCGCGAATCCGCCGGTCTGGGCCACGGGGTTAACAAAATCTTCGCTCGTGGGGCTGAAAGCGCAGCTAATTCCCGGCGGCGGGCTCGGACAACTGAATGTGAGATTCCCCGTGTACCCGCTCCAGGTAATTATTCCGACCGAACCAAAAACTTGCTGCCCGTTGGCATGGACGTCGATCGGGTTGGACTGATCGAACCCGATTTCGAAGTTGTTGGTCACCAATTGGGCGGAGGCCGTACGCGTGACGGCGCCGTCGGTTGCCTGCACCGTGACCGCGGACGTCCCGCCCGGGAGCTCGCTGGCGTCCACGGTCAGCGTGCTGCTGCTCCCGGCTGCGATGGTCGCGGGTGAAAAGGTGCAACCGGCGGCGGGCGCGGTGCAACTGAGGGACAGCGTGCCGGCGTAGCCGTTCTCCGCCGTGGAGGCGACGGTGTAGGTGGCGGCGCTGCTGGTCGTCAGGGTCTGGGTGGCGGGGGCGAGGCTGATCAGGAAGGTGGGCGGCGCTTGCGCCGGGATGACCCAGGCGCCGCGGCCATGCGTGGCGGCGACGATGCTCGGCGCCGAGCCGCCGGTGAGGGCGATTTGCAGCACCGCCGCCGCCGGCAGGCCCGTGCCCAGCCGGGACCAAACCTCATTCGCCTGGCCGCCGTCGCTGGCGACAAAGACGCCGACGTCGTCGGCGACATAGATGTTCGTGGGCGTGTTGGGATCAATGACGATGGAGTTGATGGGGACGTCGGGCAGGTTGCCGGTGATATCGGTGAAGGTGGACCCGCCGTCGGTGCTCTTGTAGATGTGCGTGCCGGTGCCCAGGCCTTGCAAGCCGACGTAGACGGTCTTCGGATCGGTGGGGTTGACCGCCAGGGCGGCGATCGGCGTCGGAGGGTTGCAGCCCGTCGCCGCCGGAAGGTAGAGCTGGGTCCAAGTGGGCTGCGCGGCGGTGGCGTTGGCGGTCATCATGAGCGTGCCATCCGCGAAACCTTCATAGATGACATCCGCCGAGGACGGCGCGGCGGCGACGGCGGTGACGGTGTTGGTCACAGGGCCGCAGTAGTTGGACGTCGAATCCTGGGGGCCCAGCGGCGCCCAGCCCGTGCCGGGCGGGGAGGTGTCCGCCGGGCCTTCCCAGACGCGGTCGGTGCCCAGCAGCACCTGCGTCGGATCGGCGGGGTCCAGT
>JAKAUF010000362.1 GCA_021827785.1 Acidobacteriota bacterium
GCGGGAATGGGAAGCCGGGGTGCTGACGGCGATGATCGCGCGCTCCGCCGATTTTTACGGTCCCGCCACGCCGACCGCCATCCCTAGCGCGATGGTCTTCGCGCCGTTGAGCCGCGGCAAGAAGGCTTCCTGGCTGGTGAACGACGCAGTGCCGCATTCGTTTACCTACACGCCGGACGCGGCGCGGGCGCTGGCGGCGCTGGCGGCCCGCGACTCCGCCTGGAACCAGACTTGGCATCTGCCCACGGCGCCGCAGCCGCCGACGGGCAGCGAGTTCATCGAGATGGCGGCGGCGGCGCTGCACGCCGCGCCACGGTACCGCGTGCTGTCGCCGGGGATGGTGCGGTCGTTTGGATGGTTCCGGCCGGTGATCGGTGAGGTGTACGAGATGCTCTACCAGAACGATGCGCCATACATCTTCGATTCTTCCAAATACGCCGCGGCTTTCGGCTTCGCCGGGACCGGCTACCGCGAGGGCATTCGGGCGACGGCGGCGCCGTTGCGCGCGGCCAAGGCGGCGTGACGCGGCGAAGGGGTCAGGCGGTGGCGCCAGCCTGAAGTTGGCGGACGTCGAGGAAGGCCTCGAAGACGCCGAAGCGGCTGATATTTCCGGGCAGGCCAAGGGCGAGATGGAGCACGTTGATCGCGGCGCGCCACTCCTGCACCGAGGAGGGGCCGCCCATTTCGAGGTCGTTGAGGAAGTACAGGAACACTAGGCGGCTTTTCCGGCCGTTGAGCTTGGCGAGCCAGTAATGGTGGGCTAGGCGGTTCACGTATTGGTAGAACGGGTGACCCCACTCAACGGCCGCTGCGCGCGCATAGTGCTTTCGGGCCTGTTGCAAGCTTTTGCGGATCAGAGCCGCCGCCTTCGGGTCGCGCGCCCCGGTGGGATTTGAATTCAGCTCCGAGACGTGGGATTTGGCCTCAAGGAAGATTGCGGCGCCGTCCGAGGATTCGCCCTCAGCGTCCCACCGTGGGCCGCCTTTGGGCCAAAACGCGCGGAGCGGGACCTTGAGGCGGGCAAGATCGACGCCGGCGCCCGCCAGCGCGGCCTCGTCCCGGTGCTCGGCATAGCGCTTGCACTCGAGGGGCGCGGCCCAGGAGACCGACGCGCCCTTGGGTAGCGCGCCGCTGTCGCGCAGCGCCTCAGCTAACAGTTCCTGCTTCCGGTTGACCGCCAGTTGGAGCCAGCGTTGGCTGCCTTTGCTTGCGAGTGAGGCCATTGACCGACAGCTATAGCCCCAATTCGAGCTAGCGGCAATAGGGTGCGCCGCCGCTGCCCGGGCCGCGCTCGGCCGCGCAGAGCGCGACCGCGCGCAAGCCGGAGGCATACCCCACCTCAGCCTGGAGGCGCGCCAGCGCGGCGTGGGGTAGGGCTCCTGCCCTGCGTACCGTCGCCCTTCTGGGCGGCGGAAATTGACAGCCGGTGCGGCTATCCCACTTTCGCTGCGCCTAGGGCCTGTGTTGCCGCCTGGGGCGGCTGCGGGCTAAAGCCCGCAGCACACAGGCTGAAGCCTGTTCCACGCGCCCCGGCTCGGCCGCGCGGAGCGCGACCGCGCGCAAGCCGGAGGCATACCCCACATTGGCGCGTCTAGCGCGCGGCGTCCGGATGGCCCGACACTGCCATGTGGGCTTTTACCGCCGCCACCTGCCGCACTGGGACGCGCCCGGCCGGACGCTGTTCGTCACCTGGCGCCTGCACGGAGCGCCCCTCCCGCCAACGCCGCGCTCGGGACTGAACGGCGGGCCGCTCTTCGCCTGGAGAGACCGCGCCGACGACACTGCCGAGCACGGCGCTCGCTGGCTGGGGCAGCCGGAGATCGCGGCAATGGTGGTCGCCGCGCTCGAATACGGGGAGCGCGAGCTCGGCTTGTACAAAATCCATGCCTTCGCGGTGATGCCCAACCATGTCCATGTCCTGTGGACTTTGGCCGTGCCTTTGGCCCGAGCGACCGGCGCCATCAAGGGGTACACGGCGCAGCGCGCCAACCAGGCCTTGGGCCGGTCGGGCCCATTTTGGCAGCGTGAGTCGTTTGACCGCGTCGTTCGCAGCGCGGGTGAGTCGGCCCGCATTCGCCGCTATATCGAATGGAACCCGGTGCACGCTGGGCTTGCGAACCAACCGCGGGATTGGCCCTGGTCGAGCGCTCGCAGGGTGGGGTAGGGCTCCTGCCCTGCGTACCGTCGCCCTTCTGGGCGGCGGGGCGGATGAGTGCCGCTGCGCACGTCGCGTATTGGCTCGGCCGCGCGGAGCGCGACCGCACGCAAGCCGGAGGCATACCCCACGCCCGGCGGCGGGCGGGGCTAACGCAGATCCACCTGGAGGACTTGGATGGTGTAGGGCGGCATGGTTTCCCGCCAGACCGGGCCCAGGCCGCGCAGGCGGCGGGTGCGCGGCACGATGGCGCGGGGATGGCGCAGGCTGTTGGTGGCTTGGGGATTGGCGGCATGCAGGGTGATCAGCTCGCCGCGGCCGGTGAGGCGGGCGCCGGAGAAATGCACGCTGACGGCCTGCGGCGTGGACGCGGCGTTGACCAATTTCAGATCCACGCGCCGCCCCGGGGTTTCCGTGACCGAGTCGAAGAAGCGCGGCCCGCCGCCGGCGAGCGTGGCGGCGGGGCGCCGCGTGCCGAGGTGACCCGCGAACATCACCTGGGCGTAGTAGCTGGGCGAGCCATAGCTGCGCAGGGCGTTGTAGCCGATCAGGTCCGGCGCCCATTGCATGGCGCCGGGATTGACGTTGGTGAACAGCGGCGCGTAG
>JAKAUF010000011.1 GCA_021827785.1 Acidobacteriota bacterium
CTTGAGGCCCTAATAGCGGCACATCCCGCGCTCACGGGCGCGGTCGAGAATGACCCTGCGCTGAAAGAATCGCTCGCCGCGATGGTCAGCCGAAACGCGGAACTCAGCGCGTATCAGACGGTTTTTCCCACCGCCGAGGAGGCACGTCATGCCGCGACCAGCGCCCAATTCCTCGCGGAGGTGGACCGCGTCTACTATTCCCAGGACCCGGCTGCGCCCATGCAGTTCCTGCAACAGCTTTATGACGGCCAATTCCTGCGCGATCCCGATTCCGGCGATTTGATCCGAGACCAGCGTGGGGAGCCCATCTCCTCGGGAGCCTACACGCGCATTACCACCGCGTATCGCGATCTGCTCTTCAACGCCCTGAGCCAGCACGCCGCGGCGGACAATGACCCCGCCCTAGGGGAGGCGGTCGAGCTTGTGCGCCAGCGCCTCGGCGGCGCGCCAACACCGTCCGGCGCCGCACGCTCCGCGCCGCCGACGCCCGCCAGCGGGCCCGCCGCCATGCCGGCGGGGGCTGTCGCCGCGGCAGCGCCGGGTACTGCCCCGGAGCCCGACATCCAACAGCGCGTCCAACGGCTGGAGGCGTTACTGCGCGCGCAGGACGCCGGGGCACGGCGGGACGCGACGGTCCGCCAAGAGCAGCCGCAGGCCGATCTTGCCGATCTGGCTCAAGCCGTGGGCGCCGCGGTGCGCGCGGATATTGAACAGTCGCTGAGCGCCGCCAACTTGCCGCCGTATGTGAAAAGCAAGGTCGCCGAGGACATTTTCGCGGCGCTGAATCAACAGGCGTCCGCCGACGCCGCGTTCCAAGCGCGCATGGATGCGCTGCTCCGCCTGGCCCATGCACCGGGAACCGCGGAAGGGGCGCGGGCGCGCCTCGTTGCCGCCGCGCGTGCCCATGCCCGGCCGCGCATGGGGGCGGTGGCCCAGCGCGTCTTAACCGCGGCGGGCGCCGGATTGCGCGAGCAACAGCAAGCCACCGCCGCCAAACTCGCCGAACAACGGCGCCGGGTTGAGGTGAAAGCCAGCGGCAATGCGCCAAACCCCACCCGCCGCTCCAGTTTCGGTCAAATCCAACAGCTCGAACACTCCCTCGGCCGCCGCCTCAGCGATCGCGAAATTCTCGATCTCTAGCTCCGCGCCGGACTTCCCCCTCCCTCTTGGTTAGGAGATTGCTCCGTATGGCTTTGCAGAACGCCCAAGTTGTCGCCTTGCAGCTCGAAAAGGTCCGCCCCAAGCTGCCGGTCCTTTATGAGCGTGACGATACATTCTTCAGCTTGATTCAGAAGCGGGACGTCGAACGCGTTTCCACCCGTACCGCGCGCATTCCCTTGCAGGTGCAGCCGGGCGGATCGTTCGGCTACGCCAGCTTCGACGGCGGGGATCTGGGCCGCGGTTCCGGCACGGCCTACGACTACGCGCAAATCACCCCCGTGGGGATCCGGATGGGCATCGAGATCACGAAACTGGTCGAGTACGCCACCGATGCCCGCGACAAGGCCATCGAAAACGCAGCCAAGCGCAACGTAGCGGACGCCATGAAGCAGTTCCGCCACGACCTCGATGCCAGCCTGCAGACCGCCGGCAACGGGGTGTTCGGCGAGGTCACCGGCGTCAACACCGGCACGAACACGCTAACGCTGGCCGACGCCCCGTTCGGCGCCCGCCTGCTCCGCGAGAATCAAAACGTGCAGGTTTACGATCCGACGCTGACCACGAACCGGGGCAGCTGCACGATCAGCGCGGTATTCAAGGGGCTCGGTCAAACCCAAAGCATCGTGGTCAGCTCCATTCCCGCCGGCACCGCGGCCAATGACGTGCTGGTCGTGGACGGGGTGAGCGGCGCCCAGCCGACCTTCATCTACGGCATTCCGTACCATCACAACACCTCGACCAGCGGCAACTGGATGGGGATCAGCCGCTCCAATCCCTATGCCGTGTCCAATGGCGTCAACGCCAATAACGCGGCTCTCACGCTGCCGCCCATCCGGCTGGCGTTCAACCAGATTCGGCAAAGCATCGGCATCGACAGCCTCGGCAACCTGCTCTGGCACGGTCATCCGGCGCAGGTGGCCGCCTACGAGGAACTCGGATTCGTGATCAGCGAAATCGAAAAGGGCGGCGCCAACCAGGACCTCGAATTGCTGTTCAAGAACAAGACCATGGGCGGCGTACGCATCAAGGAAAACGTCCATGCCGACACGACGCGATTGGATCTGATCAACCTGGAAACCTGGGGCCGGGTCGAGTGGCTGCCGATTGATTTCTACGAAATCGGCGGCGCCACCGTGTTTCCCGTCTACGGCGCTTCGGGCGGACTGGCGGCCAGTTATCTGTTCTACCTGGCCACGGGCGTCCAATTCTTCGTGGACAATCCCCGCGCGGTCAGCTCCATCACCAGCCTGGCCCTTCCGGCCGGTTATTAATCGCCTGCTCCCGGGGGATGGAGCGCCATCCCCCCGGGGCGTATCCTCAATCCAAGAATGGGGCCAGCCATGATGGGAGTGCCAATTCGCGTCACCGCGCTCTGGGATGAGGAGGCGTCCGTCTGGGTGGCGACCAGCACCGATCTCCCAGGCCTCGTCACCGAGGCCGACGGCCTCGACCCTTTGCGCGCCAAGTTGGACATCCTCATCCCCGAACTATTGGAGGCCTCCGGCGCGCTGGCGCCGCAGGAAATACCCATCGAGATCGTCGTCGCGTATCCGCGCGGCCGGGCCGCGGGCTCCGGCGTGTGATGGCGGACTTTGCGCC
>JAKAUF010000182.1 GCA_021827785.1 Acidobacteriota bacterium
GCTGGCGGGGCAAAACGCCGAAGCGCTGTGGGTCAGCCTGGCCCATGCCGACATCATTTCCATCGGCTTGAACTGCGCCACCGGTCCGGAGTTCATGACCGACCATCTGCGCACCCTCGCCGAGCTGTCGCACCGCGGCATTTCCTGCTATCCCAACGCCGGGCTGCCGAACGAAGACGGCCGGTATTTGGAGACGCCGGAAAGCTTCGCGGCGCAGATCGAGCGGTTCGCCGCCCGCGGCTGGGTCAACATCATCGGCGGCTGTTGCGGCACCACGCCGGAGCATATCCGCGCCCTGGCCGGCCTGGCCGCCCGCCATGCGCCGCGCCGGCCGCCGGCGCCCAGCACCCGCGCCTTTTACTCCGGCATCGAGGTGGTGGAGGCGGAGCCCTCCACCCGGCCGCTGCTGGTCGGCGAGCGCACCAACGTCATCGGCTCCCGCGCCTTCAAGAACCTGATCGCCGCCGAACAGTGGGAGGAAGCCAGCGAGATCGCCCGCCGCCAGATCCGCAACGGGGCGCAGATCGCCGACGTCTGCCTGCAAAGCACCGACCGCGACGAAATCGCCGACATCCCGCCGTTTTACGAGAAGCTGATCCGCAAGATCAAGGCGCCGATCATGATTGACACCACCGATCCCAAGGCGGTGGAACTGGCGCTGACCTACTGCCAGGGCAAGAGCCTGATCAACTCCATCAACCTGGAGGACGGCGAGGAAAAATTCGCCAAGGTGGTGCCGTTGGCGCGGCGTTACGGCGCGGCGCTGGTGGTGGGCTGCATTGACGAAGATCCGGTGCAGGCGCAGGCCTTCAGCCGGGAGCGCAAGCTGGCCGTCGCCGAGCGGTCGGCGCGCTTGCTGCGGGAGAACTATGGCTTCGGCCTGGAGAATGTTCTTTTTGACCCGCTGGTGTTTCCCTGCGCCACGGGCGATGAGAACTATATCGGCGGGGCGGTGGAGACCATCGAAGGCGTGCGGCTGATCAAGGCGGCGCTGCCGCAGGCCAAGACCGTCCTCGGCATCTCCAATATCTCCTTCGGCCTGCCCGCCGCGGCGCGCGAGGTGGTGAACTCGGTTTTTCTCTATCACTGCACCAAGGCTGGGTTGGACGCGGCGATCGTCAACAGCGAAAAGATCGAGCGCTTCGCCTCGATTCCGGAGGCGGAGCGGCGCTTGGCCGAGGACCTGCTGTTCAACCACCCGCCGCGGGAGGTCCCAGCGGATCACCCGCAGGCGGAGCTGCTGGCGGCGGCGCCGGAGGACTGGCGGCGGCAGGCGCGGGAACAGAAGATCGCCGTCAACCAGTTCCATATCGCCGCCATCACCGCCCATTTCCGCGCCCACGCCCGCGGCCCGAAGGCCGGCGCCGGCGCGGATTTGCCGCTGGATGAGCGGCTGGCGCGGTACATCGTCGAGGGCAGCAAGGAAGGCTTGATCGCGGATTTGGACCGCAAGCGGGCCGAGGGCGCGGCGCCGCTGGAGATCATCAACGGACCATTGATGGCCGGGATGGCCGAGGTCGGGCGGCTGTTCAATAACAATGAGCTGATCGTCGCCGAGGTGCTGCAATCGGCGGAGGCCATGAAGACCGCCGTCGGCCACCTGGAACAGTTCATGGAGAAGTCGGAGTCCTCGCGCCGCGGCAAGGTCATCCTGGCCACGGTCAAAGGCGACGTGCACGACATCGGCAAGAATCTGGTGGAGATCATCCTGGCCAACAACGGCTATGAGGTGATCAATTTGGGCATCAAGGTCCCGCCCGAAGCGCTGATCACCGCGTTTCACCAGCACCAGCCGGACGCCATCGGGCTTTCGGGATTGCTGGTGAAAAGCGCGCAGCAGATGGCGGTGACCGCCGGCGATCTGCGCGATGCCGGGATCGCCGCGCCGTTGCTGGTCGGTGGCGCGGCGCTGTCAGCGCGGTTCACGCGCGCAAAGATCGCCCCGCAGTACGGCCGCCCGGTGTGTTACGCCAAGGACGCCATGACCGGGCTGGCGCTGATGAACGGCTTGATGGACCCGGAGCAACGCGAGGCGGTGCTGGCCGCCCATGCCGCCGCCGAGGACGGCGCCGCGCCCGCCGCCGGGACAGCGCCGCCCGCGCCGCCCGCGTTTCCCGCGTCGCCCGGCCCGCCGGTCGTCAGCGTGCCGCCGGCAACGCCCGCGCCGGACCCGGCGCGCAGCCGCCGCAGCGCCAAGGTGGCGGCGGATCTGCCGATTCCTCCCGTGGCGGACCTGGAGCGCCACGTCCGCGACGTGCCCCAGCTCGACGAATTGTGGGCCTACATCAATCCCCAGGTGCTGTTCCGCCATCACCTCGGCTACAAGGGCAACTTTGAAAAAGATCTGGCCGCGCGGATTCCGCAAGCGCTGGAACTGGTGGAGTTGGTGGAGGGACTGAAGCGCCAGGCCCGGACGTTCCTGCGCCCGCGCGCGGTCTGGAGCTTTTTCGAGGCCGAGCCCGACGGCAACGCCTTGCATTTGTTTTCGCCGGGCGGCCGTGAGCCGGTACACACATTTCTTTTCCAACGCCAGGACCGGCCTGATGGCCTGTGCTTGGCGGATTATGTTCTGCCGCCGCGCGACGGCCAGCGGGATCACCTGGCGCTGTTTGTCGTCACCGCCGGCGCCGGCGTGCGGGAACGGGCGGAGGCGGCCAAGCAAGCGGGCCATTACGTCGAATCCCACGGCTTGCAGGTGCTGGCCTTGGAAACCGCCGAAGCCGCGGCCGAATGGCTGCACCGCCGCGTGCGCGAGGAT
>JAKAUF010000418.1 GCA_021827785.1 Acidobacteriota bacterium
TTTTGGCCGGCAGCGCCCGCTGCGGCAGCACGCTGGCGGGGCGCATGCTCGGCGAATTGCCGGGTCTGGTCAACGCCGGCGAGCTGGGCTTGTCGCTGCTGTTCGCCGACGCGCAGGCCGTGACCGTGCCGTGCGGCTGCGGCCAGCCGGAAGCGGAGTGCCCATTTTGGAGCGCGGTCGCCGCGGGCCGGCCGGTGCGCGACTTTGGCCTGCCCTGGCGCACGCGCAATTTGTTGCGCCTGTGGCGGCGGATGCGCCACGATGCCGCGCTGCGCATGGCGATGGCGGAGGTCTTGTTGCCCCTGTACCGCAATGTCGCCGCCCAGGCGGGCGCGGATTGGGTGGTGGATATTTCCAAGAATCCCGCCATCGGCTTGATCCTGAGCGAACTGCCGGGCGTGGAGCTGGCGGTGTTGCACCTGGTGCGCGATCCGCGCGGCGTGGTGGCCAGTTGGCGCCGGCGCAAAGCCTACCTGCCCAAAATCCGGCCCATCAAGGTGATCCGCTGGATTTGGTTCGCGAGCGTCTTGTCGGAAGTGCTGGCGCGCCGCGCGCCGCTGCGTTGGCGCTTCCGCTACCGGGATTTCATCGCCGATCCGGAAGCCGTCCTGCGGCAGGTGGCGGCGGGCCTGCACCGGCCGGCGCCGGAACTGGCGTTTCTCCGCCCGGGCGCCGCGCGTTTCCACACGCAGCATATTCTGTTCAGCAATCCAGACAAGATGGATGGAGGATGGATACCCCTGCGGGTTCCAGAAGTGAACTTGGACCGTCCGGCCCGTTGGCTGACCAATCTGCTGACCTGGCCGCTGCTGGCGCGCTACGGGTACTTCCGCCCCAACCGCTAGCCGGCCGGGGCAAGCCGTGGACGCGGGCTTTACCATAGAGATCGAGATGCGGGCACTTGTGGCATTCGGAATTAGCGCCGCGGCGGTCAGCGGCGCGGTGTTGGCGTGGGCGGCGGCGCGCCGGCCGGCAGCGAGCAGCGCCGCCCGTCCGCGGCGCCGGTATCCAACGTACGGCTGGGTCGCGGTGGCGGCCATCGCGGTGCTGGAAGCCCTGCTGGCGCTGCGCACGCCGTGGGTGACGACGTTCTTCACGGCCTTGATCTGGACGGCGTTCATTCCCGCGGTGGACGCGGGCATCTATCGCCATCGCGGCGATTCGCCGCTGCATCATGCCGCGCCGTTCACGGTGTTGTGCCTGCTTTCCGTGCCCATCTGGCTGGCGTTTGAGGCCTACAACGTACGGTTGCAAAACTGGCGCTACGTCGGCGTTCCCGTCCACGGCGCATTGTTCGTGCTGGGCGGAGCATGGGCCTTCGCCACCATTCTGCCCGGCCTGTTTCTGGTGGCGGATCTATTGCTGGCGGCGGGACTGGAGCAGACGCGGTGCCCGGCATGGAACCCCTCCGCGGGCGTGCGCTGGGGCATGGCCGTCCTCGGCGCGCTGCTGGTGACGGCGCCGGTGCTGGCGCCAACCCATATTGGGCGCTATTGGTTCGGCGCGGTGTGGGTGGGTTTTGCGCCCTTATTCGAGCCGCTGGCGGATCACCTGGGGCTGCCGTCGGTGCTGGGCGATCTGCGCGCCGGCCGCCCCGGCCGTTTGTATGCATTGCTGGCCAGCGGCGGCATCTGCGGCTTTTTGTGGGAATTCTGGAATTACTGGGCGGCGGCCCGTTGGGAGTACATCTTTCCGCTGGGCCAGCGCCTCAAAGTCTTCGCCATGCCCTTGCCGGGTTTTCTTGGCTTCCCGCCGTTCGCCCTGGAATGCTTCACCATGACCGCGGTCGTGGCCTGGCTGCTGCTGCCCGCCGGCCTGCGGCCGGGCTGGCCGGCGGCGCCCTGGGCCACGGGCGCGGCGGCGGGCCCGCGAGCGGCCGCGGCGGACCTGCCCTTGGCATCGCGCTAAACTGCCGGGTATCGCCGGGTTTTGCGTTATGGGCTCGCCGAGCGCCATTGCCGTCTCGCCTATTGCCGCGCGGGCCGTTCCCGCTCGCGCCTTGGCCGGCGTCGCCTGCACCAGCTTGGCTTCGCTGCTGCTGGAACTGTCCCTGACGCGGTTGTTCTCGGTGGTGCTGTTCTACCACTTCGCCTTCATGGCCATTTCCATCGCCTTGTTGGGATTGGGGGCCGGCGGCTTGGGGGCGTTTCTGTATTTCCGCCGCGATCCCGGCCGGACGGCGCTGCCGGCGGCGGCCGCGGCCTGCGCTGTTTCCGGCGCCGCGGCGATCGCCGCCTTGTTCGGCATTCTGCACGCCGATATTTCGCTGACGGTCAGCTGGGGCAATTTTTTGGCGCTGACGGCGATCTACCTGCTGGCCGCGGCGCCGTTTGCCGGCAATGGCTTCGCGGTTGCCGCCGTTCTCGCCGCCCATCCGCGGCGCGTACACCGGCTGTACGGCGCCGATCTGGGAGGAGCGGCGGCGGCCTGTTTGGCGTTTGTGCCGCTGATGGACCGCTGGGGCGGGCCCAGCGCCATCCTGGTGGCGGCGGCGCTGGCGTGGCTGGCCGCGGCGGCGTTTGACCGCCGCTGGCGGCGCCGCGGCCTGGTGCTGGCGGCGCTGGCGGTGCTGCTCGCGTGGGGCGACATGCAGGGCCGCTGGTTCGACGTTCTCTACGCCAAAGGCGCGCGCCAGCGGGACATCGTCTATCACCGCTGGAACTCCCTGTCCCGCATCCAGGTGCAAGCCACGCCGCGGGGCGGCCGGATGATTTTGATTGATTCCGACGCCGCCACGGCCATCGTGCCTTTTTCCGCG
>JAKAUF010000267.1 GCA_021827785.1 Acidobacteriota bacterium
CGATCTGCTGCCCATCGCTTGGTACATGCACGGCCGGCGCATCGGCATTTTGGTCAGCCAGCATTTCGACGGCGAATGGATCGCCCAAGCCGCCGCCCGCATGGGCTATGTCATTTTCCGCGGCTCCAGCACGCGCGGCGGCACGCAGGCGCTGGCGGAGATGACCCAGGCCGTGCGCGCCGGCCTGCCCGTGGCTTTTACCGCCGATGGACCCCGCGGGCCGCGCTGCGTCGCCAAGCCCGGGCCGGTCATGCTGGCCCGCATGACCGGCGCGCCGTTGTACGCCATCCACGCCGCAATGCCCAAAGCCCGGCAGGTGAACAGCTGGGACCGCATGCGGATTCCGCATCCGTTCAGCCGCGTGACCGGCTATTGGGCCGGCCCCATCCCGGTGTCCGGAACGGCGGGACGCGAGGAAATCGAAACGGCGCGCCAGGCGCTGGAGACGGCTCTCAATCGCCTGCGCGCGCCGGGTTAAGCCCAAGCCCCGCCCACCCGCCCCGGAGAAGCGCTGAGCGCTTTCGAGCGGCTCTGCGCCGAATTCGCCGCCTGGCGCACCGGCGCCACCTGGCGTTGGGCAAAACCGCGAATCTTCGCATTGCGCGCGGACCTGGCTTCGTTCGATGACGGGGCGAAAGTAGGGGTGTTTGTCTGCCCCTGGTTTTCGCCGGACATGCGCTGGGGGCAGAATGGAGGAAGGAGGAAGCAAGCCAGTGAGACTCGGAATGGTAGGACTGGGCCGCATGGGCGGCAATATGACCCAGCGGCTGATTCAGGATGGCCACGAAGTAGTGGTCTTCGATCCGGCCGCCGCCGCCGTGGACGCGGCGCGCAAGCATGGCGCCACCGGTGCGAGCGGCCTGGCGGATCTGGTGGCCAAGCTATCCGCCCCGCGCGTGGTGTGGATCATGGTGCCGTCGGGCAAGATCACCGATTCCACCGTTTCCGAGTTGCTCGGCCTGTTGTCGCCCGGCGACATCCTGATTGACGGCGGCAATTCCCGCTACACCGATACCATCCGCCATGGTCAAGAAGCCGAAGCCAAAAGAATTCAGTTCCTCGACGCCGGCACCAGCGGCGGCGTCTGGGGCTTGCAGGTCGGCTACTGCCTGATGGTCGGCGGCCCCAAGCCGGCCTTCGATCGCGCCGAACCGATCTTCAAATCCTTGGCCCCGCCCGACGGCTATTTGTACGTCGGGCCGGCCGGGGCCGGGCACTTCGTCAAAATGGTGCACAACGGCATCGAATATGGCCTGCTCCAGGCCTACGGCGAAGGCTTCGAAATTCTGGAGAAATCGCAGTACGATTTGGATCTGCGCGCCATCGCCCATTTGTGGAACCAAGGCAGCGTGATCCGTTCCTGGTTGTGCGAATTGGCGGAGCTGGCGTTTGGCCGCGACGGCCATCTGCAAAACATCAAGGGCTACGTGGACGATTCCGGCGAAGGACGGTGGACGGTGCAGCAGGCGATTGACGAAAACGTGCCCGCGCCGGTGTTAACCCTGTCGCTGCTGGCGCGGCTTAGCTCCCGCCAGCCGGAGTCGTTCTCCGCCAAGGTCATCGCCGCGCTGCGCAATGAATTCGGCGGCCACGCGGTGCAGAAAGAAGGGGGCCCAGCGGCCGGCCCGGGCAAGGCATAAATGGCGGAGCAATCACGCCCCCGGGCTGCGGGGGAATGGGTCATTCGCCCCGCCGCCGTGGATGTGGCCGAGGTTTTCTGCGAGCGCATGGCTCAGCGCCTGGCGCGCCGCCGCCAGGAAGCCAGCAGCCCGCTGTCGGTGGCTCTCACCGGCGGCCATTCCGCGCACGCGTTCTACCACGCCATGGCGGCGCGGTTTGGCCCGAATGGTTGGCGCGGCGAGGAGTTCCGCTTCTTCTGGAGCGATGAGCGCCTGGTCCCGCCCGAACATCCCGACAGCAACTACCGCCTGGCGCTGGAGTCCCTTCTTGCTCCCGCCGGCATCGCCGCCGCGCAAGTGCATCGCGTGCCCACCGAGGCCCCCGACGCACCCGCCCGCTATGCCCAGACGCTGCGCCAATTGCTGCCGCCGGACGGCAACGGAGTCCCGCGGCTGGATGTCCTGATTCTCGGCATGGGCGACGACGGACATACCGCGTCGCTGTTCCCCCACACGGACCTGTATTGCGAAAATGAGCGTCTGGTGCGCGGCGTTCCGGGCACGCCGGAGCATCCCCATGATCGCGCCACGTTCACCCCAATGCTGATCAACGCCGCCGAGGAGGTTTGGTTCTTGCTCACCGGAGAAGGTAAGGCCGACGCCACGGCCCGGCTCTATGCCCGCGACTCCCCGCCGGAGGACATTCCGGCGTTGGTGGTAGACCCGGCACGGACACGAATTACCCATTTCGTGGATGCCGCCGCGGCGCGCCATCTGCCGCCGGACCTGCGCGGGTAGGGGCCCGACCGTATGACCATACTTCTCCTCAGCGACATTCACGGCAACTGGGAAGCCTTGGAGGCGGTCGTCGCGCAACTCGAGGCGTCGCACTATGACGCCTGTTACTGCTTGGGCGACGTGGTCGGCTATGGCGCCGACCCCAACGCCTGTAGCGATTGGGTGCAAGCGCACGCCGCCATCACCATTCGCGGCAACCACGACCGTGTCTGCGTGGCGCCGGCGTTGGCCGGCGACTTCAACCCCATCGCCCGCGCGGCGGTGGAGTGGACCGCCCGGCAACTGACGCCCGCGGCGCTGGGCTTTCTGCGCAGTTTGCCCACCGGCCCGCGCGGCGTGGACGCCATGACCCTGGCGCACGGCTCGCCGCTGGACGAGGACGAATACGTCATCCTGCCGCAACAAGCCGCCGCCCCGCTCCAAGGCGCGCCCACGGCGGTGACCTGGATCGGGCATACCCATATTCAAGGCGGCTTTTCCTACGCCGCGGGTGCGCCGCCGGCCCGCGTGACGCCCGACGGCGCCATGATTGAGGCGTGGCCGACGCCTTACGGCGAAGCCCAGAGCTGGCGCTTGCCGCTTCAGCCAGGAGTGCGGTATTTGCTCAACCCCGGCTCGGTGGGCCAGCCGCGCGACGGCGACCCGCGCGCCGCGTTCGCGCTCTACCAGCCCGGCAACGGTGCTGGTCTTGAAGGAGGCACGGTGCGTTTT
This sequence comes from Acidobacteriota bacterium, assembly GCA_021827785.1. Lineage (GTDB taxonomy): Bacteria > Acidobacteriota > Terriglobia > Terriglobales > SCQP01 > JAKAUF01. The sequence continues at coordinate 3,129 of JAKAUF010000267.1, forward strand.
TTTCGCGTGCCCTACGACGCCGCCCGCGCCGCGGAAAAAATCCTCGCCGCCGGCCTGCCGCCCCAGTTGGCGCATCGCCTCGCCCGCGGCCGCTGAGCCGCGCCGCCCGTGGTTCCTCCGCGCCGCGCTCGCGGACGCATCGCCGCGCGTCATTCGGCGCACGGGCGGCGGACCCGCCGCGGACCCGCCCCGGGCCGGCCGGGCGCGATGCGGCGCCGGCCGCCGCACCACCGCGGCACGGGGCCATTTTTCCCTCCTCGCGGCAATTCAGGTACAATCAGCCGCGAGTGCTATGCGCATCCTGGTCGCCGAAGACGACGCCTCGCTCGCCAGCTTTCTCCGCAAGGGCCTGGAGGCGGAGCATTATGCCGTGGACATTGTCGGCGAGGGCGGCGGCGCGGCGCAGATGGCCCGGGAACAGGACTACGACCTGTTGATTCTGGACCTCAACCTGCCCGGCGCCAGCGGCGTCGAGGTGCTAGAGGATCTGCGCCAGCACAAGCCCTCATTGCCGGTGCTGGTGCTCACCGCGCGCAGCGGCATCGAGGACCGGGTGCAGGTGCTGGACCTGGGCGCCGATGATTACCTGACCAAGCCCTTTTCCTTTTCCGAGCTCTCCGCCCGCGTGCGCGCGCTGTTGCGCCGCCGCCAGCAGCCGGCCGAAGCGGTGCTGCGCGTCGGCGAGCTGGAACTGGACCGCATCGAGCACAAGGTGCGGCGCGCCGGCCAGACCATCGAACTCACTCCCAAGGAGTTCGCCTTGCTCGAATACCTGATGCTCAATGCCCCGCGGCGGGTGACGCGGGCCATGATCATCGAGCATGTCTGGAACTTGAGCTTCGACACCATGACCAATGTCGTGGACGTCTACATCAACTACCTGCGCAAGAAGGTGGACGGCGGCTTCGACGCCAAGCTGATCCAAACCATTCGCGGCGTCGGCTACGCCATCACCGCGGATGCAACCCAGGCCTGAGAACCGCGGCCGGAGCCAGCGACGGCGCCCGGCGCGGCGAACGAGCATAGGCGATGGAACGTGATCTGACCGGCGCGGCGCTGCACCGCATGAGCCAGCCCCTCACCGTCTTGCGCGGCTCCGCCGAACTGGCGCTGATCCGTCCGCTGAGCGCGGCGGAATACCGTGAAGCCATTCTGACCATGGCGCGGGAGACCGAACGGCTGGTGGCGTTGGCCGAGGCGTTGCGGGCGCTGCACCAGCCTCCCGTGGCGCCGGAAGCGCCGCCCGATCCCTTGGCGCGCCTGCAAGCCGAGCTGCCGCCGCTGGCGCAGGACCGGGGCGTGCAACTGGAGCTTGCCTGGGCGGGCTGGCCCGCGGCGTGGACCGAGCCCATCCTCCAGCTCGTCCATGGCGCGTTGCAGCGGGCGCGCACGCGCGTCACGCTGGCCGGCGACGGCGCGGATGCGGTCATCGCGGATGACGGGCCGCCGCTGGACACCGCCGCTTGGGACAAAGCCTTCGATCCCTTCGCCAACGGCGCCGACATCGCCGCCGCGCTGCGTGCGGCATTGGCGCGCAGGCAGCTGCAGTCGCTCGGCGCCGCCGTCACCGCCGACGCCGGCGGTGTGGGCGGCAACCGTCTGCGCATCCGCCCCGCCTAGGCGTTAGGCGCGGCTCTGCCTCAGCCAGCGCGTTCGCGTCTCCCATCAACCGCGCCGCGGCGTTCCCCGCCCATGGAGCCGCGGCGCGTCCGCGGTTGGCTTTCGCCTCGATGCCGCTGGCGCCGGCGCCTGCGCCGGTTATTTGCCGGGCAAGCGCCAGATCTCCAACGTCCCGCTGGTTTCGTGCGCGTTGGCGCTGCCCACCGGCTCGGCGATCATGCCGTCCACCACGATCGGGCTGTTCCAATGCCCTTTGGGGCACGGCAAATCGCCCACTTGCCGGCCGCTCCACGGCTGGTAGACATAAAGCCCGCCGCCGTGCGGATCATAAACGTACAGCAAGCCGCCCGCCACCACCGGGCTGGTGCCGGCTTGCTCGTTGCTCCACGCCTTGCTCAGCCGCCCGTCGGCGAACCGCCAGGCCTCGGTGCCCCGGTAGTCGGCGACAAACAGCCATTCCCCGTGGCTGCCCTGGACCAGCGCCGGAGCGGTGAAAAGATCCGTCGTGCCGGGCGTATCCACCATTTGCGCGGCGGGACCGCGGTGCGCGTCCGTTCCGCGAATCGCCGCCAGCCGCAAGACGCGAATATGGCCATCCTTGCCGCCTTGGGCGATATAGCCGTTCCCGAGCAGCACCGGCGAGGTCGAGCCGATGTCCAAATCCCGCCGGTTCAACTCGTGCGTGTTGGTGGGTGTGTAATTGGCCAGCATGCGGGTGGCGGAGGCATTGAGTTCAATCACCGCGTCGCCCCACGCCGTCTTGCCGTTCCAGGGCCCATTGCCGGTGGCGATAAAAATATTGCCCGTGCCGGGCTGGATGACCGCGCCGGCGCGGCCCCAAATCGCCGCCCGCTGCTGGGAACAGGAAGCCGGCTCCAGCAGGCCGGCGCGGTTGGAGCACAGCGCGTTCCAGACATGCAACAGGCGGCCATTCGCCGCGTCCAAAATCGCCACGTGTCCTTGATACGGCGTTTGGTCGCCGACGTAACCCCCGGTGGTGGCGATCAGATGGCCATGCCACAGGTTCAGCGACGAAGTAATCTTTTCCCGCTTCGCCAGCCGCGTGATCGCCGTCCGCCACACCGCGTGGCCGTCGGCGACGGCGATTTTCTGGAGGTAGCCGTCCGGCGACGCGGCATACACATAGCGGCCGTGCGGGCCGGCGACGGGCGTGGCGTTGGTGATGCGGTAGCTGCCCGCCCAGTCGTCATAGCCCGGCGGCGTATAGCGCCATAACAGCTGGCCGCTGTGGGCGTCGAGGGCTTCGGTCTTGCCGTAGGTGGTGGTGAAAATAAAAGCGTCGTGCCGCGCGCCATGGATGCGCGCCGCGTGCAGAAAAATCACCGCGGCATCCACCGTGCCGTCCAGCGTCACATCCTGCCGCTTCAGCCGGCTCAGGTTGTTCGCGGTGATGCCAGTGGGCACGGGCGAGTCGCTGGTGCCCTGCGCGTTCCAGCCAAAGCGGGGCCAACTGCCGGAACCCGGCGTCGCGGCCATCGCCGCCAATGCCATTGCGCTGGCCACCGCCGCTACCAGAGCCGCTCCCTGGGCCCATTTCCATCCCATCCGCCGCGCCTTCTGCGGGTTTGTCATATCGCGCTTCCACCCCCGGCCCAGTAGGGCCTTCGACTTCCATCCTATCGCCACCGGCGCGTTCCCTGTGTGCGGCCCGCGCATCTCGCCACCGGCCGCCTAGGGCGCATTCCTGGCGCAGCTATTGATAGGCGCGGGCCCCAGCCCCGCCGCTGGCGGGGCGTCCCGCTTGGATTGGCGCGGCGCCAAGGGCAAGACTGGGGTGATGGCGTGGAAACAGGGGACCGAGGCGCCCGGATGCACCGTCCCCTTGGCGCGCGCTGGCGCGACGGATTTGCCGCGCTTGCCCCGAGCCGATGATTTGCCGGCGCCGGTCTTCTTTCGGCGCTGGCTATTTGCCGGCGCCGGCGCCTTTGGCCTGGTCGCCCTGGTGCTTCTTGCGCGGCCAGAAGCCGATGGTGAAGCCCCCGCCGAAAATGGTCAGCGCCACGCCGCCCCAAAAGCTGGCGTGGTCCCGCGCCAGCACCGTGTGCGGCGGATGCCAGAACTGGTAGATGCCCGCGCCCAGGATGATCACTCCGTAGAGCAGCAACAACGCGCCGACAAAAAACCAAATCGGCGGCGCCTCGGATTCCTTGGGGCGCTCACCGCCGGCGGCGGCCGGTTCCGGCGCGGATTGTGGTGGCGTCATCGCCATGCACCGACTCCCTTCTCCTGTTTCCTCATTGCCTTATTGTGCCGCCTGCGCGTTTACCGGAACACCCAGTTCAGCCAGACCAAAATCACGATCGCCGCCACGCCCCAGAACGCCGGGCGCTGCACCCAGGGATAATGGCCCTCGTCGGGCAGCTCGGTGCAGCCATAAACCAGTCCCGTCAAATCCTTTTCCGCCCGCGGCTGGGTGACAAAAGTGATCGCGACGGTGATGATGACGCAGATCAGCCAGGACCACAGCGCCTGGTACATATCCTGCGCCATGGGCTTGGCATGCGCGCTCATGGCGATAATCGCCAGCGCATGGGGATTAGCCTTCACCCAGAACCACATGCCGATGGAAGACACCGTGCCGCAGAGCAAGCCCCAGAAGGCGCCCGCGTTGGTGATCCGCTTCCACAGCATGCCCAGCACCACGGTGCCGAACAGCGGAGCGACGAAGAAGCTGAACAGCGCCTGGACGTAATCCATGATGCTGGCGGCGTGCATCACCAGATAGGCGGTGCCGATGCTGACCAGCACGCCGATGATGGTGCTCCAGCGGCCCATTTGCAGGTAATGCTTGTCGCTGGCGTTCTTGTTCATCAGCGGCCGGTAAATGTCATAGGTCCAGACCGTGGCGAAGGCGCTGACGTTGCCCGCCATGCCGGACATGAACCCGGCGATTAGCGCCGTCACGCCCAAGCCGAGCAAGCCGGGCGGAGCGTAGCGGACCAATAACAGCGGCAGCACTTCGTTGTAGGTGTGCTGTCCCGGCTTGGCCAGCGCCTGCGAAACCAAATGGATCGGATGGGCGCCCGTGGCCAGCACCCCCAAGCCGATCAGCCCGGGCAGGATGACGATTAGCGGGATGGCCATCTTGAAGAAGGCGCCGATGATCGGCGCCATCTTGGCGGCGCGGACGTCCTTGGACGCCAGCACGCGCTGCACCACCAGGAAGTCGGTGGTCCAGTAGCCGAAGCTGATGACGAAGCCCAGCCCGAAGACAATGCCCGTCCATTGGATGCCCATCGGGTTGGAGGTGAAATGGCCGAGCGTGGTCCAGGCGTGCAGGTAGGTCGAGCCGTGGGCGATGTTGTTCACGATGCGCGCCTTCAGCGCGCCCCAGCCGCCGGTCTCCATCAAGCCCAGGATGGGGATGACCAGCGCGCCGCACCAGATCAAGAAGAACTGGAGAACTTCGTTCAAGATCGCCGAGGTCAGCCCGCCCAGGGCGACATAGACGGCGACGGTGATGGAGGAAACCCAGATGGAGAAGTGCAGGTTCCAGCCCAGCACCACCTGCATGACGGCGGCCATGGCGAACATGTTGACGCCGGACATCAGCACGGTCATGGCGGCGAAGCTGAAGGCGCTGAGGGCGCGGGTGCTCTCGCCGAAGCGCAGCTTCAAATAGCCGGGCACGGAGTGCGTGCGGCTGATGTAGTAGAACGGCATCATCACCAGCGCCAGGAAGACCATGGCGGGGATGGCGCCGATCCAGTACCAGTGCACCGCCAGGATGCCGTACTCGTAGGCGCTGGCGGCCCAGCCCATCAGCTCCAGGGCGCCGAGGTTGGCGGCCAGGAAGCTCAATCCGGCAATCCAGGCTCCCATGCTGCGGCCGGCCAGAAAGAAGTCCTCGCTGCTTTCGGTGCGGCTTTTGAGGTAAAAGCCTAGCCCCAGCACCGCCGCGAAATAGATGACGATGATGGCCATGTCCACCGGTGCAAGGCGGACCAGGCCGCTGGCCAGCAATGGAAGCGTTGCCATGTTTTGGCTATGATCGTATGCGGAAACGGCTCTGGAGCCAAGCATTTCTTTGCCGCCCGGAACCGCCGCAAAAACCACCCGCGCCGGCGGCCAACGCCCCCGGACCGCCCCGCCAGCCGCCCCACCGCCCGCCCATGTCTCCCTTCAACCGCCGGACCTTTCTACAGTGGCTGGTGGCGGCGCCGGCGCTAACGCCGCCGCTCGCGGCGGCGCGAGCCTTCGCCTCACCGCCCGCCGCCGCCCCGACCGGCGCCTTCGCCACCGTGCCCGCGGCGGCCAGCGGCATCCATTGGCGGCATGTCGCCGGGCTGTCGCCGCAAAAGTTCGAGCCGGAGACCAACGGGCCCGGCTGCGCCTTCGTGGACTACGACAACGACGGCTGGCCGGATATCTACTTGGTCAACAGCGGACCCTGCTCCTTTTATCAGCCGCCGCATCCGCTGCGCAACGCGCTGTATCACAACAACCGCGACGGCACCTTCACCGACGTCACCGCGCGCGCCGGCGTGGGCGGCGGCGGCTACGGCATGGGCGTGGCGGTGGGGGACTATGACGGCGACGGCTATCCCGATCTCTACGTGACCCAGGTGGGGCGCGCCATCCTGTACCACAACAATGGCGACGGCACCTTCTCCGACGTCACCGCACGCGCCGGCGTGGCCGCGCCGGGCTGGACCACCAGCGCCGTATGGTTCGATTACGACCAGGACGGCAAGCTGGATCTGTTCGTCGGCCAGTTCGCCTTGTTCGGCCCGGAGCAGGAGAAGATCCGCTGCGGCAACGCCGAGGTCGGGCGGCTCTACTGCCGGCCCAGCGTCTATCCGCCGGCGCCGAGCTGGCTGTTCCACAACAACGGCGACGGCACCTTCACCGACGTCAGCCGGGAAAGCGGCATCGCCGCCGTGCCCGGAAAGGCGTGGGGCGTGGTCGCCGCCGACGTGGATGGCGACGGCTGGCTCGACCTGTTCGTGGCCAACGACACGGTGCGCAACTTTTTGTTCCTGAACCGCCCCGCGCCGGGCGGCGGGCGGCGGTTCGTCGAAGCCGGAGCGCTGGCGGGAGTGGGCTACAGCGCCTTCGGCCTGGCGCGGTCAGGCATGGGCGTGGACGCGGCGGACTACAACCAGGACGGGAAAATTGACCTCTGCGTCGGCAACCTGGACCATGAAAACTTCTCGCTCTACCGCAACGAGGGCGGCAACGTCTTCACCGACGTGGCGCCCACCGACGGCTTGGCCACGGCCACGTTTTTGATCAGCACCTGGGGCGCCAAGTTCTTGGACTTCGACAACGACGGCGTGCTGGACCTGCTGCTGGCCAACGGCCATCCGGAAACCAGCATCGCGAAAATTGACCCCGGCGTGACCTACCGCGAGCCGATGCAGCTGTTTCGCGGCAGCGCCGCCGCCGGCCATCCGTTCCATGACATGGGCGCGGCCGCCGGGCCGGCCTTCACCCGCCGCTACGCCGCCCGCGGCCTGGCGTTGGGCGACTACGACAACGACGGCGCGGTGGACGCGCTGGTGGCGGTCAACAACGCCGCGCCGCTGCTGCTGCGCAATCAGGCAGCGCGCGGCCGGCATTGGCTGGGCTTGCGCCTGCACGGTCCCCAGGGCAATCCCGACGCCCTCGGCGCCAAGGTCACGGTGGCCGGCGGCGCCTGGAGGTTGCACCGCTTTCAAGTCGGCGGCGGCAGCTTCATGTCCAGTTGCGATCCCCGCATGGTGCTCGGATTGGGCCCGCGCGCCGAGCTGGATTGGCTGGAAATTCTCTGGCCCGGCCCGCACGGCGCGGTGCAACGCATCGCCCACCCGCCCGTGGACCGCTACATCACCCTCACCCACGGCCAGCCCGGCTGGAAGTAAGCCCGGCGGAAGCAAGCCCGGCTGGAAGCCAGCCCGGCGGGAAGCATGCTCGGCTGGAAATAACGCCGGCGCGAGGGCAGGCGGGCTGCAAATTGGGCTCGCCCGGAAGCGGCGCAGGGCGAGCATCTGGCGAGCGCGCAATCGCCCGCCGGACATCGCCGGACGCGGGCCTCAGCCCGCCGCGGCCGGGGCGTGCCACTGAGGCGACCGGCTACAATGACTGGCAAAGGCATGCCGCGTTTCACCGCCATCCATTTCCGCCGCCGGGCGCTGCAAGCAGCGCTTTTCGCCGCCCTAGCGGCGGCCGCTTCCCTGGCCTGGGCGGCGCCGCCGGCGGTTGCCCTCACACCGCTGGCCCGGGCCATGCGCCGCGCCGCGCACGGCGACTGCGCCGCCGCCACGCCGGTGCTGCGCCGCGAGCTGGCGCGGGCGCCCAAGGCGGCGCGCTACGCCGCCGCGCGCCTTTTGGCGCAGTGCGGCATGGCGCTGCACGACGACGCCGCCACCGACCAAGGCCTCAATTTTTTGAACCAGCACTTCCCCAACAATCCGCGCGTCCTCTACATCACCAGCCATTTCTATTCGCAAATGGCCAACCGCGCCGCCCACCGGCTACTGCGCACGGCGCCGAAATCGGCGGCGGCGCAGGAACTGCTGGCGGAGGCGATGGAAGCGCGGGGGCAGTGGAAACAAGCCGAAGCTACCTATAAGGCCATTCTCCAGGCCCACCCCCGCCAGGCCGGCGTCCACTACCAGCTCGGCCGCATCATCTTGACCCGTCCCTTCAGCGCCAAGATCGCCGCCGCGGCGAAAGCGGAGTTCGAGGCGGAGCTGAAGCTGGATCCGCACAGCGCCTCGACCGAATTCATGCTCGGCGAGCTGGCGCTGCGGTCGCGGGAATGGCCCGAAGCGATCGGGCATTTCCGCGCCGCGGTGCGGGACGATGGCGCCTTCACCGAGGCCGACCTGGGCCTGGGCATGGCGCTCAACAACGCCCGCCAATACCAGGAAGCCCTGGCGCCGCTGCGGCGCTATGTGGCCTCCACGCCCGCGGACCCCGCCGGCCACTACCAATTGGCGCTGGCGCTGGGACGAAGCGGGCATATGGCGGCGGCGGCGAAGGAAATGGCCGAAGTTCGCAAGCTGGCCGCGGCCGGTGCGCGGCCGGGGGCTACGGCGGCGGAGAACCAGGCCCAACCGCATTAAGGCGGGGCGATAAGCGTCGCATAGCTTCGTTCTCGGCGGCTCGCGCCGGCTCGGGTACGTCTGGGTACACCTCCCGGCCCTCGCCACCTGCGGCCTCGCTCTGCTCGCTTCTCGCCCCGCTCACGCGTTTTCTCACCGAGCCGCGGTTCAAGCGCTCGCGGAGCAGCGGCGGGGCGGAAGGCAGGGGACGAGGGACGCGGCACGGGCCGCGAACTAGGCGGAGCCGCGCCTGCCCGACCCGGCGGGGGTCCGAGCGCTGCTCGGCCGCCAAGCGATGCGCCGCTGACCGCCGCCGCCGCGCCCGCACCTACCCCCGTTCCCCGTCCCCCGCCCCCTCGTCGCTCGTCCCTCCTCCCGCGTCCCTCCGCCTGATACGATGGAACTGGGTCGCGGGTGTCGCGCAAGTTCCGCCCGCAAACCCCGCCAGGTCCGGAAGGAAGCAACGGTAGCGGGAGGGGAGCTGTGCAGCGAAGTCCCCGCGGCCCATCTTCGCAGCCCGCCCGCATTCCGCGCGGGCTGAGGACATCCCCGCATGAACCCAGTGCTGGCGCGCCGCTACCGGCCGCAAACCTTTGCTGACGTGATCGGACAGGAGGCGGCGGTGCAGACGCTGCGCAACGCCCTCACGGCCGGCCGCGTGGCCCATGGGTTCATTTTTTCCGGCCCCCGCGGCGTGGGAAAAACGACGGTGGCGCGGATTCTGGCCAAGGCGATGAACTGCCGGCGCGCCGCCGGCCCCACCCCCGAGCCTTGCGGCGAATGCGAGGCCTGCGTGGAAATCCGCGAGGGCAACGCGGTGGACGTCATCGAAATTGACGCCGCCTCGAACCGCGGCATTGACGAGATTCGCGCCCTGCGCGACAACATCCGCTACCGCCCCGCCCGCGACCGCTGCAAGTTCTACATTTTGGATGAGGCGCATCAGCTCACCGCCGACGCCTTCAATGCGCTGCTGAAGACGCTGGAGGAGCCGCCGGAGTGGGCGGTGTTCGTGCTGGCGACGACGGAGCCGGAGGCGCTGCCGGCGACCATTCGCTCCCGCTGCCAGCACTTCGCCTTCCGCCCGGTGCCGACGGCGCTGATCCGCGAACGCATGGCGGAGATCTGCGGCACGGAGCAGGTGGCCGCCGAGCCGGAGGCGCTGGATTGGCTGGCCGAAGCCGGCGAAGGCTCGATCCGCGACGCCCTGTCGCTGCTGGACCAGGCCATCGCCTACGGCGGCGGGCAGTTGCGCGGCGAGGAAACGCGGGCGCTGCTGGGACGCGTCTCCGATCGCGCCTTGGCGGGGCTGATGGCGGCCGTGGCCGCCGCCGACAGCGCCGCCGTGCTGGCCGGCCTGGAGGAACTGCTGGCCACGGGCGTGGCGCCGGCGCAGGTCTGCCGGCAGTGGGCGCTGTTCGTGCGCGCCATGCTGCGCGCCAAAATCGGGGCGCCGAGCGACGGCGGCGAGGCCGCGGTGGCGGCGGCCGCGCCGTTCAGCGAAGAAGACCTGACCCGCTGCCTGCAAATTCTGCTGCGCGCCAACGGCGAACTGCGCTGGGCGCCGGAGCCGCGGCTGCATCTGGAACTGGCGGCGGTGAAGATGGCGCAGGCGCGGCGGCTGGCGTCGGTGGAGGATTTGCTGGCGGCCCTGGGCGGCGGGCCGGAATCCGGCGGCGGAGCCTCTGGCGGCCCGGCCTCGTCCGCCGGCGGAACGGCAGCGTCCGGCGGCGGCCCGGGAAGCTCCGGCGGCGGAATTTCCAGCCGCGCCCATTCCGCCGGCGTGGTGTCGGCGCATTCCCCGCGGCCGGGAGCGGCCAGCGCAACGGCGGTAGCCCGCGCCGAGCTCCGCGCCGCCGCCCGCACCTCAACCGCGCCGGCGCGTGCGCCGAGCGACGCGCTTGCCGCCGCCGGTGCGGCGGCAAGCCCGCAGCACGCGGAGCCCGGCCCGGCCAAGACCAACGGCAGCGCCGAGCCGCGGGCGGCGGTATTGGCCGCGCTCGCCGCCAGCGGCAAAACGTCGGCGGCAATGATGCTGGAAAGCGCGGAGTGGCGCTGGGAAGGCAAGAAGCTGCACCTGGCCTTTTATGGCGAGCACGCGCCACTGGCGCATCTGGTGGATCAGGAAGACGTGCGCAAAGCCCTGCGCGAAGCCTGCCGCGCCGCCACCGGCGCCGCGCGGGAGATCGTCGTGACCAGCCATGCGGACAATCCCGCGGGCGCGGCCGCATCCGCGGGCGATGGCCATGCCGCAACCGCGGCGGCGAACGGCCATGCCGCCGCCGGCGACGACCTGCAACGCCGCGCCGAGCAGCACCCCGGGCTGCGGCAACTGCGCGAGCATCTGCCGCCGCATCATGTGCTGCGGACGGTGGAGTGGA
>JAKAUF010000240.1 GCA_021827785.1 Acidobacteriota bacterium
TCGCGGCGCCGATGCTGGAGCGGCGCTGGGGTTTCGTCCGCGCCATTGCGGTGACCCGCGGCATCGGCGCGGCGCTCATTTTGCTGCTGCCCTTCTGGCACTGGCTGGTGATGGCCTTGGCGGTGTATGTGCTGACCCCGGCGCTGCGCGTGGCGGCGGTTCCGGCGCAGCAAACCGCCATCACCGAACTGGTGACGCCCGAGGAGCGCGGGCGGGCGCTGGGGGTCAATCAGGTCACGCGGCTCAGCGCTTCCGCCGGCGCGGTCAGCATTACCGGGCTCAGCTTCGGCGCGGCGGACTTCGCCTTGCCCTTCATCGGTTACGCCGCCGTGGTGCTGATCAATATCGGCTTGTATTACCGCTTTTTCGGCAGCGGCCGTCCGGCCGATGTGGAAGCCTAGCCGCCGCCGGCCGCGGGGCGAGCGGCGAATTCGCGCCGAACTAGCGGCGGCCTAGCGCCCGCCGCCCAGCGCAGCCGCCACCAACGCCGCCTGTTCCTTTTGGTGGCGGCGCAGCGAACCGGTGGCGGGGCTGGCGGCCGCATCGCGGCCGGCATAGGCCAGCAGGCGCTCCCGGCCCAGGAGCGCGCCGAGTTGCGCCTGCATGTAGCGCCACGGGCCCATGTTCGCCGGCTCCTCCTGCGCCCATGTCCATTCCGCCGCCGCCGCGTGCCGTTCCAGTTCGGCCCGCAGTTCGGCCGCCGGCAGGGGATACAGCCGCTCGACGCGGACGATGGCGATGCGGTCATTAGCGCCCAGCTCGGCGCGCGCTTTCACCAGGTCGTAATAGATTTTGCCGGAGCAAAACACCACGCGCCGCGCCGCCGGCGCCGCCGGATCGCCCAGCACCGGATGGAAGGCTCCCTGGGTGAATGCGGCGAAGGGCGAGGCCGCGTCCGGGTGGCGCAGCAGGCTCTTGGGCGTGAAGACCACCAGCGGCCGCCGTGCCGCGGGCGCCTGGCGCGCCGCCAGCGCCTGACGCCGCAGCAGATGGAAGTACTGCGCCGCCGTGGTGCAGTTGGCGATGATCAAATTGTCTTCCGCCGCCAGTTGCAAAAACCGCTCGACGCGGGCGCTGGAGTGTTCCGGCCCCTGGCCCTCGTAGCCGTGCGGCAGCAGCAGCACCAAGCCGCTGGGCTGGCCCCATTTGGCGGCGGAGACGCTGACAAACTGGTCCATCACCACCTGGGCGCCGTTGGCGAAGTCGCCGAACTGCGCCTCCCACAGCACCAGCGCCTGCGGCGACTTCAGCGCGTAGCCGAACTCGAAGCCCAGCGCCGCTTCCTCCGACAGCAGGCTGTCATGCACGGCGAACGGCGCCTGCGCCCCCGGCACATGCTGCAAGGGAATGTAGGCGCCGCCGCTCTGGTAATCGAACAGCACCGAATGCCGCTGGCTGAAGGTGCCGCGGGCGGTGTCCTGCCCGGTCAGCCGCACCCCCACGCCGGCGCGCAGCAGCGTGCCGAAGGCCAGCGCCTCGGCCAGCGACCAGTCCACCGCGCCGCGCTCGCGCACCGCTTCCACCCGGCGGCCGGCCCATTTTTCCAGCTTGGGATGCATGTGGAAGCCGGCGGGCAGCTGCGCCAGCGCCTCGCCCACCGCCGCCAGGTCCGCCTCCGCCGCCGCGGTGGGCACGTCGGCCGGCCCCAGCGGCGCCGCGGGGGCGTGGTCCTCGTGCTCCTGGCCGTTGGCGGGGCTTTCGGTGAACTGGCGCCGGACTTCGGCAACCAACTCCTCCGCCTGCGCCGCCGTCACCAAGCCTTCGGCCGCTAGGTGCTCGGCGTAGATTTGCCGCACCGGCGGATGGTGGTCAATATTGCGGTACAAAACCGGCTGCGTCAGGCTGGGGTCATCGCCTTCGTTGTGCCCATGGCGGCGATAACAGACCAAATCCACCACGACGTCACGGTGGAACTCCTGGCGGAAGGCGAAGGCCAGTTCGATGGCCCGCACCACCGCCTCCGGGTCATCGCCGTTGACGTGCCAAATCGGCGCCTGCACCATCCGCGCCACGTCGGTGGAGTACAGCGTGGAGCGGGCGTCGGTGGGCGCGGTGGTGAAGCCGATGCGGTTGTTCACCACGATGTGCACCGTGCCGCCGGTGCGGTAGCCTTCCAGCTGCGATAGATTCAGCGTCTCCGCCACCACGCCCTGGCCGGCGAAAGCGGCGTCGCCGTGGATCAGAACGGGCAGCACCAGCCGGCCCTTGGGCGTGTCTTGCAGCGCCTCCTGCCGCGCCCGCGCCTGCCCTTCCAGCACCGGATCCACCGCCTCCAGATGGCTGGGATTGGGGCTGACGCTGACCTCCAGCGGCCTGCCGTCCGGGCCGCGGAACCAGCCCTCCGCGCCGATGTGATATTTGACGTCGCCGCTGCCCTCGACGCTGTCGGGATCGGCGTCCTCGAATTTGGAAAAGACCGCGTTCATGCCCTTCCCGACGATGTTGGTCAGCACGTTCAGCCGGCCGCGGTGGGACATGCCCACCATGGCTTCGCGCATGCCCGCCTCCAGCGCCAGTTCGCAGAGGCGATGCAGCGCCGGAATCAGCGCTTCGCCGCCCTCCAGCGAAAAGCGCTTATGGCCGACGTAGCGCGTGTGCAGCAGCCGCTCGAACTGCTCCGCCTGGGTCAGCTGCCGCAAAATCCGCTGCTTGAGCTCCGGCGCCAGCGGCCAGGCGTTGCGGCTGGGCTCCATGTGGCCGGTCAGCCATTGCCGCTGCTCCAGCGCCTGAATGTGCATGAATTCGCAGGCCAGCTTGCCGCAGTAGGTGGCTCGCAGGTTGGCCAAAATCTCCCGCAACGGCTGCATCTGGTGGGCGCCGCGTTCGCCGCCCGGCGCCAGGAAATGCCGGTCCAAATCCCACAGCGTCAGCCCGTAGAACGCCGGGTCCAGCTCCGGATGGGCGATCGGATGGAACTCCAGCGGGTCGGTGTCCGCCAGCAGATGTCCGCGCACGCGGTAGGCGTGCACCAGTTGGAAAACCGCCGCCTGCCGCCGCACCTCGGCATCGTCGTGCCGCCGCGCGCTGGCCGCCGTGGCCGCCGCCGCGGTCCACCGCGCCGGCTGCAACGGCGCGCCCACGGCTTGGAAAATCTGGTCGTAGAAGCCGTCCTGGCCCAGCAAAAACTGCTCGATGCGGGCCAAGAACGCCCCCGACTCCGCCCCCTGCACCACGCGGTGGTCGTAGGTGCAGGCCAGCGTCAGCGTTTTGCCAATGCCCAGTTCCTCCAGCGTGCTCTCCGCCACCGCCTCGAAGCCCGGGGGATACGCCATGGCGCCGACCGCGATGATCGCGCCTTGGCCGGGCATCAGCCGCGGTACGGAGGCGCGCGTGCCCAGCGTGCCGGGGTTGGTCAGGGAAATCGTCGCCCCCTGCAAATCGTCGGGCGAAAGCTTGCCGCCACGCGCCCCGCGGATGACGCGCTCGCATTCCGCCATGAAGGCGGCGAAGTCCATCGCCTCGGCGTGCTTCACCACCGGCACCAAAAGCTGCCGTCCGCCGCCCTTGGCCTCGACATCCACCGCCAGGCCCAGGGAAATATGCCCGCGGACCAGCCGCGCCGGCGCGCCCTCCGCCTCGGTATAGGCGGAGTTGATGTTGGGAAACTCACCCAGCGCCCGCACCAGGGCCCAGCCCAGCAGGGGCGTGTAGGAGAGCTTTTGTCCATGTTCGGCCAAATGGCGGTTCAGGATCTGCCGGTTCTCCTCCAATAGGCGCGAAGGGATGGCCCGTTGCGAGGTCGCCGTCGGCACCGTCAAGCTGGCGTTCATGTTCGCCGCCAGCCGCGCCGCGCCGCCGCGCATGGGTTCGGCGCGGTCGTCCGCCTGCGGCACGGGCCAAGTCGCGGCGGCGGGGCGGGGCGCCGTGGTTTGCGCCGCCGACGGGGCGGTTTCCGGCTGCGCGGAGGGTACGGGCCGCGTGGCGGGACCGGGCTCGGCCGCTGCCGCCGGCGGTTCCATCACCGGCAGTTCCTCCGGCGCGGCGGCAAGAATGTCCTCGCCGTCGCCACGGCGGCCGTCGGCGCCATCCCGCCCTAGGCGTTGCAGCAGTTCGTCGAACGCCGCGCGCCACTGCTCCGGCACCGCAAGCCGGTTGCTGCGATAGGCCTGGTACAGCTCGGCGGCATAACCTTCATTGGGTCCCAGGGACTCCAAAAAGGCCAAGATCTCGGGGTCGGACTCGGTGGTGGGAGGCACGGCAAAGGCTCGGTTTTTCTGCTGTTTCAGTATAACAACCGGCTCCCGCGCCCGCCGTTAGCCCCAGTGCCGCCGCGGGGTCCGGGCCTAGGAACAACGCGGTGCTAAACTGCGCCATAGGGGCTCGCGATGTCCATTGCCTCCCACGCCGGACCGGTCACTATCGAGGAGTACCTGCGCTCGGAGTTCGAGCCAGACGCCGACTATGTGGACGGGCAGATCGAGGAGCGCCCCATGGGCGAATATGACCACGCGAGCTGGCAGGAAGCCATCCTAGCTTGGTTCCGTCTCCATGCCGCGGAGTGGAACGTCCGCGCCAAACCGGAACTGCGCGTGCAAACCTCCGCTACCCGCTTCCGGGTTCCCGACGTCACGGTGATGCGCCGTGATCAGCCCATCGAGCAAATCCTGACGCGGCCTCCGTTCGCCGTCCTCGAAGTCCTCTCTCCCGAGGACACGCTGCGCCGAATGCACCGCAAGCTCGGCGACTACGCCGCCATGGGCATTGCTCACATTTATGTGATTGATCCCGCCGGGCCGGTCTATTACCGTTTCCAGGACGGCGACCTGCGGAGCGCCCAGCACTTTGGCGCGCCCGGCGACGCGATCCATTTCCCCCTCGCCGCCATCGCCGCGTTACTGGATTGAGCCGTCAGGCATTCCCGCGGACCCAGCGCGCGGCAAGGCAATCGGGCCGCCGCCCACCGGATTCCCTCCCATTCATCACGCCAATCACTGCTTTCCAGCGGGCATCCTGGTCAGCATGCCGATGTTCTCCGCCAGGCCGGGCTGCACCTCGCACACCACCTGCTTGCCGCCGGGGGCAACGTCGAAGTACCCGCCGACGATGAAATCCAGAAAGCCGGCCCCCCAGGTGGGGGGAATGCGTCCCGTGACCCGCGTCAGCCCTCGTCCGTTCCACCCCATCTTCCACAGCACCGTGGTCAGATCCGGCGCGCCGGCCAGGACGTATAAATGGTTTCCATGGCCCGCCGAGATAGCCACCGCCCACCCGCGAAATACCTGCCGCGGCGGCGAGCGGAAGTCGTTGACCCAGACCCCTGCCTGGGGGTCATTGACCCGGGCCGCGGTCGTGAGATAAGCGATTCGATTTTGCCGCGGAGACCAGACCACCTGCCGCGTCTTTGGCGGCGCTGCACCCAGTATCCGCGTCATTCCCGTGTGCGGATCCATCACCTCGAAGCGCAACGGGCCAACCCGTCCATGGATCCTGGCCGCCCCCAGAAACAAAATCCTGCCGTCCCGGCCCGGCACCGGATAAAACGCGATGGCCTGCCGCACCAGCGTTTGCGGCGAGCCCCCGGCGACGGGCACTGCGCGGATTTCATCGGACCGGCTGCGTACCGACCAATAGACGAGCTTTCGTCCGTCCGCCGTCCAACGGGGAAAGATCTGCTGCCATTGGTCATGCGCCAGTTCGACGGCGCCGGAGCCATCGCTGTTGGCAATGCCGATGCCCTCCGCGTCCACGCCCTTGAGCGCGGTGAAAAACGCCAGTTGCTTGCCATCGGGCGAATATTCCGGCGCCCACAGCCACCGCGCCGGGTCCACGTCCAAAACGTGCAGCGCGTGCGGCGACGGGGACGGGCCCAGCTCTAACTCGGCGAGAGCCATGTCCATATGGATCGTCCCAAAGAGGATTCGCTTGCCGTCGGCGGATACGTCCAGCTCCGAGTCGTCGCCCTGACCGGCGGTGATCTGCGCCAAGCCGCGGCCGTCGGCGTCGATCCGCCAAAGGTTCATCGCCCCGGCGCGGTTGGAGGCGAAATAAATCGTCCGGCTCCGCGGTCCCCACGCCGCCGACAGGGCGAACGCACCCGCCCGCGGCAGCAGACGTGTCTTGCCCGTGGCCAGATTCGCCACCGCGAGCGTCCCGTAGGGCCCGCCGCTCCTATGCATCGCGGTGAAGGCCAACAGTCGCCCATTCGGGGAAATCCGCGGCCCCGCGGTCCAGCTGTATCCCCGCGGCGCCGCGGCCAGTAGGCGCGGGTTTTGCCCCAACGCCCCCGCCTCCCAAATGTCCCCGTCCGCGATGCTTGCGTATACCAGCCTGCCGTCGGGCGCAAAGCTGGGATCAAACCCATTCAGGATCACGCGCCGCGCCGGGCCGCCGAGCGCGGGCACTTCCCAGATGTCCCACAGGCCGCTGTGGTTCAGACGGGCAAACGCGATGGTCGTCCCCCGCGGCGACCACGCGGGGTGGGTCTTCAAGTGGGTACCGCGCGTGATGGCCACCGGCCGCCCACCGCCGGTCAAGCTGATGTAGACGTTGAAGTGGCCGCCACGGTTGGAAACAAACGCCACCGACCGGCCGTCGGGCGACAGGGCCGGGTCGGCCTGCACCCCGGCATAGCTGGTGATGGCGGTAAACCGCCAATGCGCCCGCGCGACCCCGCCGCCGCGGGCCCACCAGACGGCGCCGGCTGCCGCCAATCCCGCCGCCACGGCCGCGGCCGGCAGCCACCATGCCGGGACGCGGCCGCCGCTCCGGCGGGGGGCGGGGGGCAACGCGCCGAGCTGGGTGCTGGAGCCGGCGGTGGTCAGCGTCTCCAGGGCGAAGCTCAGGTCTTGCGCGCTCTGTAGCCGCCGCTCCGGCGATTTCTGCAAGCAGCGTTCGATGATCCGCGTCAGCGCCGGCGGCAGATCCCGCCCGCCGGCGGCAAGCTCCGGCGGCTCGGCATTGATGATGGCGTGCAGGGTTTCGACGCCACTCGCGCCATGAAATGCCCGCCGCCCGCTCGCCATTTCATACAGCACCGCGCCCAGGCTGAAAATATCCGCCCGCGCGTCCGCCGCCTGGCCCCGCGCTTGTTCCGGCGCCATGTACCCCACCGTGCCCAGCACCATGCCGGGCACGGTCGAGGCCGGAAGCGTCGGCGCCGCCGAGACGCCGGCGCCGTCGCCGGAATCCGCGGCGAGCACGCCTTCGGCGGGCTTCGCCAGCCCGAAATCCAAAATCTTGACGCGGTCGTCGGCGGTGATGAAGATGTTTTCCGGCTTCAGGTCGCGGTGGACGATGCCCTGGGCATGGGCGGCGGCCAGGCCGGCGGCAATCTGCGCGCCGTAGTCGGCCACTTTGCGCGCCGCCAGCGCGCCGCCCGCCAGGCGCTGGCGGAGGGTTTGGCCATTGAGCAGTTCGCTGACCAGGAACGCTCGCCCCTCCAGCGCGCCATCGCCGATGCCGACGTCGAAGATTGACAGGATGTTGGGGTGGTTCAGCGCGGCGACCGCCCGCGCCTCCTGCTCGAACCGCCGCCGCCGCTCCGGATCCGCCGCCAGACCGGCCGGCAGAACCTTCAGCGCCACCTCGCGCCCCAGCCGCGTGTCCCGCGCCCGGTAGACCTCCCCCATCCCGCCCGCGCCCAACGGCGCGACGATCTGGTACGGTCCTAGCTTCGCGCCAGCGGCCAGCGGCATAATCCGCGATCATACCCCAGCGCCGCTGGCGCCGCGGCGTCCGCGCCCGGGCAGTTGCGGGGAAAACCGCGTGGCGCGAGGGCGCCCGCCTCACGCCGGCTAGACCCAACCGCTAGAACCTCAACGCACGCTTTGGCCGCGCCGTCTGCCGTTCGCGCCGCATCGGGTACAACGCAACATAATCCAGCGAGGCGTTGTTCTCTCCGGCCGGCCAGCCGGTGATGGCGATGGTCTGGCCTGGCCGCAGCCGCAGGCCGCGCAGCGTGTGCCGCAGCGCCGTATCGGCGTTCAGCCACCGCGCCGGCAAATGCCGGTCCGCCCGCCACGCGGCGCCCGCCACCGGCGGCCGCCGCCCATTGATGGTCACGGCGAATCGCGCCACGCCGTCGTTCGGGTCGAAATATCCCACGGCCAAGTCGTATCGTCCCGCCGGGCGGTGAACGACAAACGCCGCCGTGCAGGAGCGCCGTCCCGCCGCGCACCCCACCGCCTTGCCGCCCGATGCCGCTTCCCACGGATGAATCGTCTCCACGCGATAACCCGTCAGCCGCATCGCCTCGGCCTCCACGCGGTCGGGATGGCGTCCGACGCGCCCCAGCCGGTCCGGGATTCCCGTCCGGTGGTAAAACCATTCGTCAATGTAGTCGCGCCAGACGATCGCGTATCCCGCCTGGTAGCGCAGTTCGCGCAGAATCCGCTGATACCGCCGCCGCTCCCATGGGCTCCGCATCTCCGGCTTCAGCCGCCGCCACCAGCGCGGCCAGCGCGCCGCCTCCGCCGCGCCGGCGTAATGCGAATCGTAAATTTCCTGAATGATCGTTCGCCCGTTCTTCAACCGGTAGGTGTACGGCAAATGATGGAAGAACAAAAGAAGATGCTGTGGGCAGGTGGCCAGCGACGCATATCGCCGCGCCACCGCCGGCGCATATTCCCCCAGGAACCCGGTGCCCGTCGCCACCGTCCGGTCCATGCCAAGACCGCATTGCCTGGCCGGCTCTCCGCGCCGGCAGCGGTCCGCGCGGATCCATTGTCCCCAGCCGTTGTGGTCGGCGCTTTGCGGACCGGGCCCGTAATGCGGGCCCAGGATGTTGGTCAGAGTTTGCAGCCCCAGCGGCGAGCCGGTGTAATCCTCATACGTCGGCCAGGAATCCATCAGAATGCGCGTCACCGTGGCGATCACCCGCGGCTTGGCGCCGAAGCTCAGCCGCGCCCAGTGCCGCGCAATGTGCCGCGCCCGCAGCCGCGGGTTCCAGGCCAGCCGCCCAAATGCGTATAGGTTGGCCTGCGCCAGGTAGGATCCCATCCAATTCGCGTCCCTGCCGACGTTGGCCACGCCGGCAAATCCGCCCAGCGGCCGGTGGAACGTTCGGCCCGTCACCAGTCGCCGCACCGGCGTATCCGGCCCGTTCGCCTGCAAGTTGAAACGCAAAATGTGCCGCCACAGCGGCGCCCAATAAAACACCTGCCGCTGCTGGCCGGTGTATTCCTGCGTGATCTCCAGCTCCAGCGCCTCATTGGTCTGCCGCAGCGCCCCAATCAGCGGCGAAACCGGCTCTCGCACCTGGAAGTCAATCGGCCCGTATTTGATCTGCACCACGACGTTGCAGGCGAATCGCCCATCCAGCGGCGCGAACGTTTCATACGCCGCTTTGGCGCGGTCGGCCTTGGGATTGTTCCAATCGAGCGGATATTTATAAATGAACGCCCGGTACATAACGACCCCGCCGTGCGGCGCCAGCGCCCGCGCCAGCACGTTCGCCGCCTGCGCCTGCGTGCGCCCATAGGTCGCCGGTCCGGATTGCCCCTCGGAATCCGCCTTCACCAAAAATCCCGCCATGTCCGGGATCTGGCGGTAGATCGCATCCGCCTTGCGCCGCCACCACGCCGCGACCTTCGCGTTGGCCGGATCGAAGGTCTTCAGCCCGCCGATCAGCTTCGGCGCGTCCAGCGGAACGCTGATGCCCAGCCGCACTCCCCAGGGCCGCATCGCCGCCGCCAGCCGCGCCAGTTGCGGCAGAAACGCCGGCGTCAGAATGCGCGGATCGGCGTTGACGTTGTTGACCACGCAGCCGTTGATGCCCAGCGACGCCAGCAGCCGCGCGTACTGCCGCACGCGCATCAGGTTGCGCCGCACGCGCCCGTGGTTGAAAAAAATGGACCGCCCGCCGTAGCCGCGTTCAATCGTGCCGTTCAGGTTGTCCCATTCGTTCACCCAGCGGATCGGCGCCGAGGGGTTGCTGACGACGCTGAGGCGCGGCGGCAGCGCGTCCAACTCCATCCGCCGCAGCAGCCCGAATACCCCATACAGCACGCCCCGCGCTCCGCCGCCGGCGACCAGCCACAGCTTTCGCCCGCGCCATTGCCCGATATACAGCCAATAGCCTTCCGGCCGCACCGCCCGCGGCGGCTTCAGCCCCGGAAAGCGCCGTGCCGCCGCCGTCGCATCGGCCAGCACGATTTCTCCGCGCGTTGCTCCCGTGGCCGCCGGCGCCCAGCCCGCGATCGCCCGCAAGCCGCGCCGCAACTCCCCGGCCGCGCTCCGCCACACGCCGGCATCAGCGGCGTCAGCGGCGCGCAAAATGCGGAGGGTGGCCGGCAGCCGCCGCGCCAGCGCTGCCCGCTGCGCCGGCGGCAGCGGAGGATAGCGCAGCCAAGCGCGCTGGCCGTTCGCGGCGCGCGCCGGTATCGCCGTCAGCGCAGCCGCCAAAACCATAGCGAGTGGAAAGTACCTCACCGGCGGCGATTATACGCCGCCGACCACATCGCGGATGTCCAGCCCCGCTCTGGGCTTTACTTACCGCCCCGCGCCGTGTGGCCGCTTGACGCCGGACGCTAGCCCCAGCGCCTCCAGCCCGCAGATGACGTACCAGCCTATGTCCACCTGCCACCAATGCCGGCTGAATTTGGCCAAGCCGGCGGCGGTGTGGTGATTGCCGTGCCAGTTCTCGCCCCAGGCGGTCAATTGCAACGGACCCAGCCACCAAACGTTCTGGCTGCGGTCGCCGTTGGTGCGCGCCTCGCCCAAATGCGTCAGGCTGTTCACCAAGCATTGCCCGTGCAGCGCGTAAACCAGCCGCACCGCGCCCAGCCAAAAGAATCCCGCCCAGCCCAGGCCCAGCAGGAATCCGCAGAACAGAGACAGCAGCAAGATCGGCGGCTGGGCATAGTACCAAATGCGATATCCGCCCTGCATCAGGTCCGGGCACCACCGCGTTCCATCCACCGCCTCGCTTTGGTACAGCCAGCGCAGATGCGCCCACCAGAACCCGCCGTGCGTCGGGCTGGAAATGTCGTCTTCGGTGTCGGTGCGGGAGTGGTGCAGCCGGTGATACGCGACCCAGCTCGCGGGCGACCCCGAGCCATTGAACATCGCCGCGAAGATCAGGAATTGCTCGATCCAAGACTTCGTCTTCAGCGTGCGGTGCGCCAGCAGGCGATGGTAGCCGATGGTGGTGCCCAGGCCGCCAAAGCCGCCCAGCACCAGCAGCCAGGTGAACACCTTCCATCCCGGCAGCGGAAACAGAATGAGCCCGGTCAGCGCCAGCACATGGATGGCGATCAGGTAGGCGAACACGCCGCTTTGCCCTTTGGCGGGCTTCCACCAGGGTTGTTCCCACGGACGCTCGGAATCTGGTGGCGCCGCGTTCACGGCGGTGGCTGGTTCGATGGATGCTGCGGTAGTAGTTGGGCTCATGGATTCGGGAAAGGTGAAAAGACTCGGGACGCGACCGCCCTCTTCGCGGCGGAGCGCACGCACATGCAATCGGCTCTGCTAGCTACAGATGCACCGGCTAGATTCGCTCCTGCCGGCCGGGGTGAAGAATTCTTTTTACTCTAGCATGCCGCGGACTGGCCCCCGGGCCAGTTCACCGTTAGCCGGCGAATGCGGGACCAGCGCTGCGATGACCGTCACGCGGGGCGGGGCCGCGCCGGCAGAGTGAAGATCAACGCGGCGGCGGCCAGCGCCAACGCCGCCGCCACCTCGAACGCTAGCCCCGCCCCGTGCCAGTGCCACAGCGCTCCGGCCAGCGCGCTGGCGGCGAAGCCCGTGACGCCCGTCACGCCCGCGATCCAGCCGAAAGCCCGCCCGCGGTTCGCCGGCGTGGCGCAATCGGCGATGAGGGCGCTCAACACTCCGGCGGTCAGCGCCTGGTATAGCCCATACACCGCGAACAGGCCCCATACCGTGCCCGGGCTTTCCGGCCGCGCGAATCCCCAATACACCGCTGCAAAAATGATGTATCCAGTTCCCACCAGCCATTTCCGCGGCCAGCGGTCGCTCAATCGGCCAAAGGGATAGGACAGGGCAGCGAACACCACATTGAACACCAGCCCGAGCAGCGGGGCCAGCGCCGGCGCCAACCCCAAATGCTGCGCGCGCAGAATCAAGAACATATCGCTGAAGTTGGCCAGGCCGAACAATCCCGCCGCCACCAGCACCCGCCGCAAGGCGGGGGAAAACGGCGCGTGCGCCGGCGCCGGAGTTGCCGGTTGGGCGCGCTGTTTAGAACCGGCGCCAGCCCTGGCGCCGCGTCCCCCGGCCGTTTCCCGCGCCAGGCCCCATACCAGCGCCACGGCGATCGCCCCGGGAATCGCCGCCGCCCAAAATACCAGCCGTGCGTTCTGGCGGCCGGCCAGCATCAGCCAAAATGCCAGCGCCGGCCCAATCACCGCTCCCGCCGAATCCAGCGCTTGCCGCAGTCCGAACGCCGCCCCCACCCGCCCTGGCGCCGCCGATTCCGTAATCATTACGTCCCGCGGCGCCGAGCGCAGCCCCTTCGAGCCGCGTTCCACCGCCCGCACTCCCAGCACCTGTCCTGCACCGTGCGTAAAGCCCAGCAGCGGCTTCATGACGTTCGCCAGTAAATATCCCGCGACCACCATCGGCTTGCGCCGCTGCGTGCGGTCCGCCCAGCGTCCCGACCACACCTTCACCCAGCTCGCCGCGCTTTCCGCCACGCCTTCGATCAGCCCCAGCCACCCCGGCCCCGCGCCTAGCACGGTCAAAAAGTAGGGCAGCACCCAATACGCCATCTCGCTGGCGATGTCATTGAACAGCGCCGACAATCCCAGCACCACCACATTGCGGCGCAACTCCGGTCTCGGACCGCCCGGGCCGGGACCGCCGCCGGCGCGGGCAGAGTTCGGCGCGGTCGCCGGTAGGGAATTTCCGTTGTCGCCTTCCGCCAAATCGCCTCCGCGATGACTTGCCGCCATGCCCAGCGGGCGGCAACGCGCCGCCAATAGGGCCGGCGCCGGGCAAAATACCTTCCTAGCTTGCCTGACCCCGCTCGCAATCGGGCCCGGAAGCCGCCTCCGCCCGATGGTAGCGAACGGCGCGGTTCACCGTGGCGGCGCTAGACGCCGGTCGCGGGAGGCGCGAAGCCTGCGCTAAGGGCAAAGCCGACGCGATCAGGCGGCGACATTCCGCCTAGCGGGACGCCCCGCCGCGGGCGGGGCCGGGGCCCGCGCCAGGCATTTACGATCCCGGCGCGTTCACGGCGCGGTTACTCGAGGTAATCCAGCCGCGGCGCATGCGGAATGATGCCGCGCTCATGCCCCATGCGCAGCAGCGTCTCGATCGCTTGGCGGTCCTCGGGGCCATATCCCACCGTCCGCTGGTTCACGTACATGCCCACGAACTGGTCCGCCAAATCCGTCGGCATGTCGCGGGCATATTGCAGCGCATGCGCCAGCGCCTCGCCCCGGTGCGCCAGGCCGTATTCGATGGAAGCCTTCAGCAGCGCGGAAACCTTGGCCGCCAGCTCCGGCGGCAAATCCCGCCGGATCACGTTGCCGCCCAGCGGCGCCGGCAAGCCGGTGGTTTCCAGCCACCACTGCCCCAGGTCCACCACCTTGTGCAGTCCCGCGCTGGCGTAGGTCAGCTGCCCTTCGTGGATCAGCAGGCCCGCCTCCACCTCGCCCCGTTGCAGCGCCGGAATGATTTGATCGAACGCCATCACCCGCGTCCGCGTTTCCGGGGCAAACAGGCGCAACAACAGCGCCGAGGTAGTCCGTTCTCCGGCGATGGCCACCTCGCCCCGCACCGCTTCCCGCGGCGTCATCGCCCGCCGCGCCACGATCATCGGCCCGTAACCATAGCCCACGCTGCCACCATGCGCCAGCAGGCGATAGCGGTCTTGCAAATAAGGATAGGCGTGGAAGCTGACGGCCGTGATCTCATACTCACCGGCCAGCGCCCGGCGGTTCAGCGTCTCAATGTCCGCCAGCACATGCGTGAAGCGCAGGCCCGGCGTCGCCAGCTTGTTCGCCGCCAAGGCGTAAAACATGAAGGCATCGTCGGAGTCCGGGCTGTGCGCCACGCGGATCTCGGTTTCCGTTTGCGCCGGTGCAGGGGCGGTCATAGCTCTTTTTCACCCTATCACGCCGTCGCTTTCGCGCTTGGCCGCTCGCTCTTGGGGCGCGCCGCCGGCCCGCCGCCGTCCGTTTTCTCACCTTGCCCTTCGGCGCCCGCCTCGCCGCCCGTCCGCCGACCGGCCGTGGTGGGCGCAAATCACGCCGCATCGCCCCATGGAATAGGCTT
>JAKAUF010000055.1 GCA_021827785.1 Acidobacteriota bacterium
TTGCGGGCCTCTTGGCGCTCATCGCCGCCCCCTTGGCCGGAGCGCTGGTCGGAGCCATCTTTGGAGCATTGGGGGCGCTGACCTACAATGCGTCCGCACGGTGGGTGGGCGGCATCGCCGTGGAGGTCACGGAGTCCCTGGCAGTGGCCCGGCAGCCGCTGTAATCCCGACCGACGCCGCGCCGGGGCGCAGGTCCCGCCTTGGCATACAATGACCGGCGGAGGGCGAGACGATGGCAAGAAACGAGCGGCGGGCGGGACGGCAATGGTGGGGCTGGCTGGCGATGGCGGTTGCGGGCTTGGCCGTGGTGCTATGGCTGGGCGCCGGCGGGCCGCGGGTGGCGGCGGCGCCGGCGCGGCGGCCGAAGATCCTGGGCATCGCCTACGTGCACATGCGGCTGGAATCGGCGGCGTCGGCGCAGCGCATCTTTCACCAATACTTCGGCTTTGACCGCGCCTTCACGCTGGCCGGAGCCGCCGGCCCGGTCATCTATTACAAGGTCAACGATTATCAATATTTGGAGATCACGCCGCATTGGGACGGCGGAGCGCAGAAGCGCTTCATGACCCTGGCCTTCCGCACCAACGACGCCCGCGGCTTGCGCGCCTATCTGGCCGCCCGCGGCTTTGCCCCCAGCGCCGTGCACCGCCGCGCCGATGGCAACCTGGGTTTCGCGCTGCGCGATCCCGAGGGCCACCACATCGCCTTCGAGCAATTTCTTCCCGATTCCCGCACCGGTCGCCTGCGCGGCAAATTGCTGTCGCCGCGGCGGCTGTCGCAATGGATCATCCATGCCGGCTTTGTCGTCGCCAGCGTACCGCGGGAAGACCGGCTGTTCCGGCAAGCGCTGGGCTTTCATCGCATGTGGCACGGCGGCATGACCGCCGGAGTATTGGACTGGGTGGACCGGCGCACCACCAATGGGCCGGACTGGATCGAATACATGCTGCGCGACGGCGCGCATCCCTCCATCCGCACCCGCGCCATCGCCAACCATTTTTCTCTTGGCATTCTGCACATGCATCAGGCCTACCGCGCGCTGCTCGCCCGCGGCTGGAAGGGCCAGGGCAAGCCGCAGATCGGCCGGGACGGCAAATGGCAGTTGAACGTCTACACGCTGGCCGGCTCGCGCGTGGAGATGATGGGACCCAAGCCGGTGCGCAAGCCCTGTTGCTCGCCGATGCTCCCTGGCGGGTGGTAATCGGCGGGGTTTTGATGGGCGCGGCCCTCGCGAACTGACGCGGAGGCGGCGCTGGGCGGCGGCGGCGTGAGGCCGGCCATTTCCCGCCGCCGCGGTTCCCTGCCCCGGCGCCTACTCCAGCGGTTCAATGTCACGCCAGTTGGGGCCGGCGCCGGCCTCGACGGTCAGCGGCACGGAGAGCGCGTCCACGCCCTGCATCTCTTCCTGCAACAACCGACCGAACTCCGCCGCCCGCGGCTCCGGCGCTTCCAGCACCAGTTCATCGTGCACCTGCAGCAACAGCCGCGCCGGCGTGCCTTGCAGCCGCCGCCACACGCGGATCATCGCCAAGCGCATCAAATCGGCGGCGGTGCCTTGCAGCCGGGTATTGACGGCGGTGCGCTCGGCGAAGCCGCGCAAGTTGGGATTGCGGCTGTCGAGATCGGGAATGGGCCGACGGCGGCCGAATAGCGTCCGCACCTCACCGTCGCGGCGGGCCTGCTCCAGGGTCGCGTCAATGAAGCCGCGCACCTGGGCATAGCGCTCGAAATAGCGGGCGATGAACGCCGCCGCCTCCGACTGCGGAATGCCCAACTGCCGCGCCAAGCCGAAAGCCGACAGGCCGTAGATGATGCCGAAGTTGACCGCCTTGGCGCGGCGGCGGTGCTCCGCCGTGACCTCCGCCGGGGCGATGCCGAAGACCTGCGCGGCGGTCTGCGCATGCACATCGGCGCCGTTGCGGAAAGCCTCGGTCAGCAGCGGGTCGCCGCTGAAATGCGCCAACAGGCGCAGCTCGATCTGGGAGTAATCCGCCGCCACCAGCAGGCAGCCGGGCGCGGGAAAGAACGCCGCCCGGATGCGGCGGCCGATCTCGGTGCGGATGGGAATGTTTTGCAGATTTGGGTTGCTGGAAGAAAGGCGGCCGGTGGCCGCGCCCACCTGGGAAAACGTGGTGTGCAGCCGCCCGTCCTTGGGATCGAGCAATTTGGGCAAGGCGTCGGCGTAGGTGGACTTGAGCTTCGCCAATTGGCGGTATTCCAAGACGCGGGCGGCGATCTCGAATGATCCCGCCAAATCTTCCAGCACGTCCTGCGCGGTGGACAAGCTTTTGGTTTTGCCGCGGCGGGCGGGCGCCGGCAACTGGAGATGCTCGAACAAAACCTCGCCCAATTGCTTCGGCGAGTTGATATTGAACTGGCGTCCGCCGGCCAGGGCAAAAATCTCCACCTCCAAACGGGCGCAATCGGTTTCCAACTCCCGTGCCATCTCCGCCAGCGCGCCGGGGTCGAGCACGATGCCGGCGTCCTCCATGTCCATCAGCACCGCCGCCAGCGGCCGGTCAAGCTCTTGGTAGCAGCGGCTGAGTCCCGCCGCCTCGATTTCGGGGCGCAGCTCGCCGGCCAGGCGGAACAGCACCGCGGCGGCAGTTCCCTCCGGCGCCGTTCCCCAGCGCCGCTGCGCCACCGCGCTTATGCCGGCGGGAGTTTGCGTCGGGTCCAAAAGATAGGCGTACAGCTGGGCGTCTTCGATGCCGGCTTCCGGCAGCGGCGGCAAACCCGCCGCGCGCAGCG
>JAKAUF010000037.1 GCA_021827785.1 Acidobacteriota bacterium
CCCGCGGCAACGTCGCGTCCGCGGCCGCCACGCCTTCAGCCTAAGCCCGCCAGGCTGGCAACGGCCGCGGCCGCCGGCGGCAACCCACAAGGCAGGGCTGGCAGGACCATGGAATTGACTGGCGCGGGCCCCAGCGCGGCTGCGGGCCAAAGCCCGCTGCACACGGGCGGAAGCCCGTTCCACGCTGCCAACGCGGCCGCATTCGGGCGCAGGCTCGCGGGTGGCTGGAGCCGCGCCGCCGGCCAGCGCGCGAGTTCCGCAATCCGACCGGCGAGGACGCCAGCGCCCCAGCCCAGTCGGCGGAATGGCGTGGCTTTTTTCGCCCTTGCGCGTTAATTTGCCGCGAGTGCAATCGGCGCGATCCCGCGAGATGATGGCGCGGCCAGACGGGAGCGCGGTGGGCCCGAGGCGGACGTGCCGATAGCGCGATGGCTATTTGGATGCGCCGGCGGAGTAACGGCCCAGCGTCCCCAGCAGGGGATAGGCCGAGGCCGGCGCAGGGAGCTCACCAGCGAGAATGTGCTCCCAGGTGCGGTCTCCATACATGGCGCGGTTGCCAGACTTGTCGGGCCGCAGGGTATAGCCGCCTAAGCTCGCGCCGGCAAAAACGCCGCGGCGACGCCGGTAGGTGAGGACCTTCGCGCGTCTCCAGGCGGAGGATGCAGCGCTGGCGTTGGGCCCAATTGGACCCGCGGCGGCGCCGAGGGCGCCGAGGGTGAGCCCGAAGGCCAGCGAAGACGTCAACTCGGCGCGCCGGCGGAAGATGATGATGAGGTCGCCGGACCGCGTGGCAAGGTGAAACCCCCAACTGCCGCCGCTGAGCCGAACGAATAGGGGCGCGCCCCAGTCCGGCCCGCGCCGACAAGTAGCCACGCCTTTGCCGAACGCGCCGCCAAACCCCAGAGCGAAGGCGCGCTCGCCGGGGACGACGACCAGGCACTGCGCGGCCTTCAGAATGGGCCCGGGGATACCGCGGTGGGACGTTTGCACCACGGCGCTGAAGACGCGATTGGCGCGCCGCAGGCGGGTGACATCCTGACGGCCATGCGAGGAGAGGACCGGGACGGAGATGGTGAGCGCTAGGATCGCAACCGAGAAACGATTAGCCATTGGGCAAACCCTTGGAATCGAAGACTGTCTGTCAAGCTACACGCAGCACGCGTGGCCAGCTGTCCGTTATTGGACGGCGAGGCATAACGGCGAGATCGCGAAGCAGGGAGGGGTGAGCGGCCGGGCCGCCCCGGGGGGTCGGGCAGGGTGCGATTGTAGTCAGCCTTGCCTGGCGCGGGCTCCAGCCCCGCCTGCGGCGGGGCGTCCCGCTTTGCTTGGCGCGGCCGGACCGGGGACCCCGCAGGCCCAGCCCATGAGTTCCCTGGCGTGGCGCGGGCCCCGCGATAAGCGTCCCGGATGCGGGACCGGCGGCCGGGAATCCCAGGGCCAGCGGCGCAATGGAGCGTGCGGACCGCCGACGCGGCTTTCGCTTCCGCCGCCCGGAGGGCGACGGCACGCAGGGCAGGAGCCCTACCCCACATGGGGCGGTGCACAGGGCAGCGAGGCAATTCCATTAGCGGCGAGGCGGCCGTGGGTGCTCCGACCAAGGCCGGTTCCCTGCCGCGCGTGCCAGGCAGCGCGGCGGAATGCCGCGGTCCTCTCACGTTGGTTTTGGCCCAAGTGCAAACGGCGCGACCGCCGCGAGCGATGCTAGCAGTCGGCGAGGAAGGTCTGCCCGGGTTGGCGCTCCTGGCCGCCGGCTGACGGCGGTCAGGCCATCGGAGCGGGCGCCGGGCGCGATCCTTATACTAGAGTCGAGCCAGCCACCCATGCCGCCGCGCGCCGGGATCACCACCGATCGTGCCGAGGCGCAGCCCGCAATGGCGAGCGCCACGCCGGATCCCGGCCCCGAGAATGGCGCATACCGGCCGCATCGGGCCGAACTCGCGCGCATCGGCCTGGTTGCCGGCGCCATCGCCGTCACCGGGCTGGGCTTCGGGCTTCCGCACGCGGCGCGGGAAGCGGTGGGGCTGGCGGCGGTGGTCATCGCCGGCTTCCCCATCTATCGCACCGCCCTGACCGACGTCTGGCGCCGGCGGATGACCATGGAGCTGTCCATGGCCATCGCCGTGGTGGCGGCGGCGGCAATCCTGGAGTTCCTAACCGCGCTGGTGATTTTGCTGGCGGTGCTGGTGGCGGAAGTTTTGGAGGAACTGACCGTCAGCCGAGGGCGGCGGGCGATTGGAGATTTGCTGGCCATGCTGCCGCGGCAAGCCGAAGTGCGGCGGGACGGCGAGCTGAAGACGGTGGACGTGGCGGAGCTGCGGCCGGGGGACATCGTGGTGGTGCGGCCGGGAGGGCGAATCCCCGCCGACGGGGTGGTGACGGCGGGCCAGTCCTTCGCCGATCAGGCGGCGATCACGGGCGAGTCCCTGCCGGCGGAAAAGCTGCCCGGCGCCGCCGTCTACGCCGGCAGTATCAACCAAACCGGCTGGCTGGAAGTGGCGATCGGCAAGCTGGGTCGCGACACGGCCTTTGGCCAGATCGTGGCGGCGGTGGAGCAGGCGGAGAGCGTGCGGGCGCCGGTGCAGAAGACCGCCGATCAGTTCGCGGGCTACGTGGTGGCGTTCGCCTTGGGCGGGGCGCTGCTGACGCTGCTGCTGACGCACAGCGCGCGGGACACCATTTCCGTGGTTATCGTCGCGGGCGCCTGCGGCATCGCGGCCGGCACGCCGCTGGCGATCCTAGGCGCCATT
>JAKAUF010000101.1 GCA_021827785.1 Acidobacteriota bacterium
GCCGGGAGATTGCCCTGGCGCTCGCCGAAGCCGGCGCGGACATCATCGAGCTGGGCGTGCCCTTCAGCGATCCGGTGGCGGATGGTCCGGTCATCCAGCGCGCCAGCGAACGCGCCCTGCGCCAAGGCGTCACCCTGGAGCATGTGCTGGCGCTGGCGGCGGAGATCCGCCGGCGTTCGCCGGTGGGCTTGCTGTTGTTCGGCTATGTCAATCCGTTCTTGCGCCTGGGCTGGGCGCGCTTCGCGCAGGCGGCGGCCGCGGCCGGGGTGCAGGGCGTGCTGGCCACGGATCTGATTCCCGAAGAAGCGGCGGAATACCGCCAGGCGCTGGCGCAGCGCGGCCTGGAGCCGGTGTTCTTGGCCGCGCCGACCTCGCCCGAGGCGCGGCTGGCGGCGATCGCCGCGGCGTCCCGCGGCTTCCTCTACGCCGTGTCGCGCACCGGCGTCACCGGAGCTCGGGAGCAGGTGCCGCCTGGGGCGCGCGATTTGGTGGCGCGGATTCGCCGCCATACCACCCTGCCCATCGCGCTGGGCTTCGGCCTTTCCACCGCGGCGCAGGTGGAGGAGGTGGGCCGCTTCGCCGATGGGGCCGTGGTGGGCACGGCGCTGGTGGCGGCGGTGCATGCCGCGGTCCAGCGCGACGGACCCGGAGCGGCCGCGCCGGCCGCCGCGAGCTTCTTGCGCTCCTTGCGCGGCTAAGCCGCGCCGCTGCTCGCGGGGGCCGCGCCTTTTGCTCGGGGATCAAAGCGGGCGCGGAAAGGCCGCGAAATTCCCCGCCGCCGCAGGCGCGCTGGCAATCGCTGCGGCCCGCCCTCCAGCGAGGCGGCGCGGCCCCCAGCGACGCGCTGGCCGGGCCGGGGCGGACCGGGGTCCCCGGCCCAGCCGGCGCGCAAGCGGGACGCGCGGCGGACCCGGGGCCCCCAACGCGCAGCGGTGCGCGTTGGGGTGGGCAGCCGCGCTGGGGCCCGCGCCAAGCAATGTGCGGTCCCCGCTCGCGCCGCGGGCCGCAACGCGCGGCGGAGCGGGCGCGCGTTGCCGGTATACTTTAACCTTCCCGGACAATCCGGCCCAAGCATTCAGGAGCCTTGCGTGGATATCGCCGCCTGGCGCGAGCAAATTGACGCCATAGACCGCCAACTCGTCGAGTTGCTGAACCGCCGCTGCCATTGCGCGCTGGAAATCGGCCGCCTGAAGCGGAACCGCGACCTGCCCATCTATGAGCCGGGGCGGGAGCAGATCGTGCTGGGCAACGTCCGTCAGGCCAACCACGGGCCGCTCAGCGACCGTGCCCTGCGCCTGATCTTCGAGCGCATCGTGGACGAGATGCGGGCCATTCAACGTTATGAGGCCATCGGCGCCGCCAATCCCTTGGCGGACGGGCCTGACTCATTCCCGGCGGAGCGCGGCGAGCCGGCCGCGCCGCCCGCGCAACCTCGCAAAGAGCCGAAATCATGATTGTCGCCATGCTGCCCGGCGCCAGCGATGAGCAGATCCAAGCGGTGACGGATCGCCTGCTGGCCCTCGGTTTTGATGTCCACCGCACCACCGGCGTCGAGCGCACCGTGCTGGCCTGCGTCGGCGTGCCCGCCGATTTCGACGCGCGGGAAATTGACGTCCTCGACGGCGTCGCCGAGGCGCACCGCATCACCACGCCCTACAAGCTTTCCGGCCGCGGCTTTCGCCCGGAAGGCACGCGCATCACCGTTGGCCCCATGACCATCGGCGGGCCGGAAGTGGCCGTCATCGCCGGCCCCTGCTCGGTGGAAAGCCGGGAGCAGGTCTTCGCCGCCGCCGAGCGCGTGGCCGCGGCCGGCGCCCGCGGCTTGCGCGGCGGCGCCTTCAAGCCCCGCACCTCGCCGTACAGCTTCCAAGGGCTGGGCGAGGAGGGGCTGAAGCTGCTGCGCGAGGCCTGCGACCGCTTCGGCTTGGTGGCGGTCAGCGAGGTGATGGCGGAAAAGCAAATTCCGCTGATGCAAAAGTACGTGGACGTGCTGCAAGTGGGCGCGCGCAACATGCAAAACTACGACCTGCTGCGCGAGCTGGGCAAGCTGCGCCACCCGGTGCTGCTGAAACGCGGCATCTCCGCCACCATCGAGGAGCTGCTGTTATCCGCCGAGTACATCATGGCTGGCGGCAATTATCAGGTCATCCTCTGTGAGCGCGGCATCCGCACCTTCGAGAATTACACCCGCAACACGCTGGATCTGTCGGCCGTGCCCGTGGTCAAAAAGCTCTCCCATCTGCCCATCCTGGCCGACCCCTCGCATGGCGCCGGACGCCGCGACATGGTGGCGCCGATGGCCCGCGCCGCGGTGGCGGCGGGGGCGGACGGCATCTTGATTGAGGTGCATCCCGA
Source organism: Acidobacteriota bacterium (assembly GCA_021827785.1). Taxonomy (GTDB): domain Bacteria; phylum Acidobacteriota; class Terriglobia; order Terriglobales; family SCQP01; genus JAKAUF01. Next base: position 2,356 of record JAKAUF010000101.1, read on the forward strand.
CCCCGACCACGCGCTCAGCGATGGCGCGCAGTCGCTGCATTTGCGCCAGTTCGAGGAACTGATGCCGGAATTGCGGCTGATCGCCACCGCCGTGGGCCGGAGCATCGCACCCCAGTCGGCGGCCCACACGGCGCGGTAGGCCGTCCGCGTCCGCGCGCCCGGCCCGGCGGTTCGCCGCTGGCGCCTAGCGCCGAATTGCCTGGCGCGCTGCAGCGGCGCAGTTGTGCGCCGCCGCCCGCCCGGGACAGCCGGTTGCGCTGCCGGTCGTTTCCACCACCGCCTGCGCCAATCGCGCTCGCCCGCCGCACAGCAAATCCCGCCCGCCGCGCATCTTGAGCTTGGATGGCGGAAGGTTCGCAAAGCGTGATTCGCCGCCGCGTCGGCGAATTGGGGGAGTGGTTTCACAATTTGGACCTGGACGGTGTCGCCACCGCGCCGAATCACTTCCTGGGCGATTTTCCCGCCAACAAGTGGCGGCGGCTGGAGCCCTATTTGCCCGCCGATCTGGATGGCGCCAGCGTTTTGGACGTCGGCTGCAACGCCGGCTACTACGCCTTTGCCCTCAAGCGCCGCGGCGCGGGGCGCGTGCTGGGCGTGGACGTGGACGCGCGCTATTTGGCCCAGGCGCGCTTCGCGGCGGAGATTTACCGGCTGGAGGTCGAGTTCCGCCATCTCTCCGCCTATCAGCTGCACGAGCTGCGCGAACGCTTCGACTACGTTCTGTTCATGGGCCTGTTCTATCACCTGCGCTATCCGCTGCTGGCGTTGGATATGGCGGTCACGCGGGTGCGGCCGGAAGGCGGCCGGCTGATTTTCCAGACCATGGTGCGAGGCGATCCGGCGCGCCAGGCGCCGCAGGCGGATTACGATTTCTGGGATCCGCGCCCGTTTCAACAAGCGGATTTTCCCCGCATGACCTTCATCGAGCAGGCCTTCGCGGGCGATCCCACCAATTGGTGGATTCCCAATCCCGCCGCCGCCACGGGCCTGCTGCGCAGCGCGGGGCTGCGCGTCTTGGCGCAACCGGAGACGGAGATTTGGCTCTGCGAGTTGGCGCCGGAAGCGGCGAGCGCGCCGGAACCGCTCTGGCGGCGGGAATGGGCAGGCACGCTATGATCGCCTCCGAGCCGCCCCCGCGCCGCACCCGCCGCGCCGTGGTTTTTGGCGCTGCCGGCTTCATCGGCGCCCATCTTTGCCGCTGGTTGCTGAACGCGGGCGTGGAGGTGACCGCGGTGGACAATCTGTCCCGCCAAGGGGCGGAATCGCGCTGGGCGGCGCTGGCGGTGCACCCCGAGCCGCCATGGCGCTTGCGCGGCGACGTGCGGGATTTTGCCTTCGTCCGCGCCGCCGTCGAGGGCCAGACGGAGATCTATCATCTTGCCGCGCAGGTCGCCGTCACGCGATCCCTGGCGGATCCCCGCGCCGATTTCGAGGTCAACGCCCTGGGCACGTTCAACGTGCTGGAAGCAGCGCGGCTCAGCGGCCTGCGTCCTTTCGTGCTGGTGACTTCCACCAACAAGGTCTATGGCGATCTGGCGGGCCACCCGCACCGCCCCGTAAGCGAAGCGCAGTGCCTGGACTTCCATTCTCCCTATGGCTGCTCCAAGGGCGCCGCCGACCAATACACGCTCGACTACGCCCGGGTCTATGGGCTGCCGGCCGTGGTCTTCCGCATGAGCTGCATTTACGGCCCGGGGCAGTTGGGCAGCGAGGACCAAGGCTGGGTGGCGCACTTCGCCGCCCAGGCGCTGGCTGGCCAGCCGATTCACATTTACGGCGATGGCGAGCAGCAGCGCGACCTGCTGTACATAGACGACTTGATGGCCGCGATGCGGCTGGCGTGGAGCCGCCGCCAGGCCGCCGCCGGGCAAGCATTTAACATTGGCGGCGGCGAGGCTAACCGGCGCAGCCTGCGCCAGGTGGTGGCCGCGCTGGAACGCCGCTATGGCCGCCCCATCGAGCTGCGTCCTGGACCCCGGCGCCAGGGCGACCAGGCCTTCTATTGCAGCGATTGCACGCGCTTCCAGGCCCTGACCGGATGGCGCCCGCGCATCTCCGCCGACGCGGGGCTGGAGCGCCTCTGCACCTGGCTGGAAGCGCGGGACCGGGAGGCGCGGCTGGCGCAGCGGCAGCGGGCGGCATGAGGTACGCGCTGCTCCAACCGAACTGGGACTTCGCCGGCTCCAGCTATTTCGGCTGTCAGGAGACGCATCTGCCCCTGGAACTGTTCTATGCCCGCCAGCAACTGGAGGCGGCGGGCCATGAAACGCTGCTCGTGGACGGACACGTGGAGGGGCTCAGCGCGGCGGAGGCGGGCCGCCGCGTCCGCGCCTTCCGTCCCGATTTTACGGTTCTGACCACCGCGCCCACGTATTTGTTTTGGCGCTGCCCGCAACCGGAACTGCGCCTGCCGGCGGCGTGGCTGGCGGCGGCGCGCGCCGGAGTCACCGTCGCCATCGGCCCCCATCCCTCCGCCACCCCGGCCGCCACCCTGCGCAAATTGGACTGCGACGTGGCCCTGCGCGGCGAGCCGGACTTCACTCTGCCGCGGCTGGCGGCGGAGGACTGGCGGCGGATTGAAGGCTGCTGTTGGCGCGGCACGGGCGGCGTGCATGTGGATGCCCGCTTGCCGCAAGCCGACATGGCAGCGCTCTCCGCCCTGGATTGGCATGACTATCCCTTGGCGCGCCGCCGCCACCGCCATCACGTCTTCCAGGGCGAAGGCCGCGGCGTGGAGCTGGAGTTCAGCCGCGGCTGCCCCTGGAACTGCACGTTCTGCAACAAGACGCTGTTCCGCAACCGCTTTCGCCTGCGCCCGGTGGCGGCGGTCCTCGCCGAGGCCGAGGCGCTGGCGCGTGCCGGCTTCGATTACGTGTACTTCATAGACGAGATCTTCGGCTGTGGCCCGCGGCGGCGGGAGCTGCTCGCCGGCCTGGCGCAGTTGCCGCTGACCATCGGCATGGAAACGCGCATTGACCTATGGGATGAGGAATCGCTGGAGGAGCTGGCCGCCGCCCACTGCATCTCGATGGAGTGCGGGATTGAGAGCATCACGCCGGAGGGGCGGGAACGCTTCGCCAAAAACTGCCGCCTCTCCACCGCGCGCATCGCCGCCTTGCTGCGATTCGCCCGCCGGCGCATTCCCTGGGTGCAGGCCAATCTGATCGCCGAGCCGGACGACGACCGCCAAGCGATCGCCGCTTGGCGCCAGGAACTGATCGCCGCCGGCGTGTGGGTCTCCGCGCCCGTGCCCGTATTCGCCTTTCCCGGCAGCCCGCTCTACGCGCAGTTGTTCGGCCCGCCGGATGACGCCGCCTGGGAGCGGGCGCATGAGCATTATTTAGCCAGCAACGCGCGCCACGGATTCAGCGACGTTCAGGCGGCGGCGCCGCAGCCGCTGGCCGCGCTGGAACGCCGCTAGCGCGTACGCTTCACGGCGCCGGAGCGGCGGGCTCGGTCAGCCTGCCCGGCCGGCGGCAGCCCGCGAGTTCGCCGCAAGAACGAGGCGACGCCAAGGCCGAGCGGGAGGCCGGAGCGCAGGCGGAAGGAAGCCCGCGAAATTCCGCGGCCGCGACCCCTGCCCGGCCGCGACACCCGAGCGGGGCGAGAAGCGAGCAGGGCGAGGCGGGACGGGGCGAGGGCCCGCAGCGTACACGGATGTACGTAAGGAGCCCGAACCCCGGACCAACGAAGCCATGCGACGCTTATCGCCCCGCTCGCTCCTCCGCCCGTTACGCGTGCAGGTGATGGGCCGTGGCAGGCGGCAGGTTCCACCAGACGGCGGTGGAATCAAATTCATGCCGCGCCCACAGCCGCCGGGAAATTTCCGTGATCGCGCGCAACCGCTCCCGCTCCGGCCCCGGGCCCATCAGGCCGATGCGCAACTGCCGCAGCCAGGTGTACTCGAAATAGGACAGCACCCCGCCCGGCGCCAGCAAACTCAGCAGATGGTTGAATAGCTCGCTGACCTGCGCCGGGGCGAAATTATTGAAGGGCAAGCCGCAGATGATGCGGTCATAGGCGCCGTCATCGCCGGGCTGGATGGTGCGCACGTCCGCCTGCAACAATCGTACCCGCACTCCCGGCGCCGATTCGTCCCACTGGCGCAGCGCCGCGGACAAATAGGCGCAAAACTCCGGGTTGATTTCGCAGACGTCGAAGGCGTCGCCGCGCCGCAACCGCGCCAGCGCCTGCCGCGTCACCGCGCCGGTTCCCGCCCCTACCTCCAGCACGCGCATCGGCCCGCCGCGCCGTTGCAGCAATGGTTCACTCAGCGCCCGGCCCAATTGGGGCGAACTGGGAGCAATGGCTCCGGTGTCGGTAAAACGGCGGCGCCACTGCGACCAAAAGAGCAATAATCCGTGCGACAAATTGGCCTGCATTCCTTCAAGGCCACGTTTGCACAAAATCCGCGCCGATTCAACTCGGCCGGCGGGACGCGCCGCTAGCGGCGTGCGTAGCGGCGGCGGCGGCGCAGGGCGACCGCGACCACGCGCCGGCGGCGGCCGCCGCGATTGGCGGCGAAGTAGAACTCGTGATTCAGGCGGCGGTAAATGCGCCCCGCCACCATGGCGGCCTTTGGCCCATAGATGATGCCGTTGCCACGCAGGATGACCACCACCACTAGGCTGGGATGGCGCAGGCCCAAATAGGAAGCGAACAAACCGAAACGCGTTCCGCCGCGGCTGCAGGTGCCGGTCTTGCCCAGCACCGCCATTCCGGGCATATATGCCCCGCGGGCGGTGCCGTAATCCACCGCCGCCATCATGCCGTCCCGCACCGCCGGCGCCAGCCGGGCGATGGCGAGATGGCCGCGGATGCGCGGCACGAAATGCGCCGCTTGATAGGCGTTGGCGGGATGCTGTAGCCAGTACATGGTGCCGCCGTTGGCGATGGTGGATACGATCGAGGCCAGTTGCAGCGGCGAGATGTGAATCCCGGCGCCGAAGCTGCACAGCTTGCTGACGCCCCCCCGGGGCGGCGCCTGCGGGTAAATTCCGGCTTGCTCGCCGGGAATATGCCAGCCCACCTTGGCGCCCAGGCCCAGCCGCCGCTCGTAGGCGCTGACGTCGGCAAAGCCTAGCCGCCGTCCCACAGCCTCGAAGTAGGCGTTGATGGAGTACGCCAGCGCCCGCGTCAGCGTGGTATAGCGCCGCCGGCCAATGCGCACGGGCGTGTTTTCATTGATGATGCCGTGCCCGAGGGCATCGAGGGCGATGGCGATTTTGGTGGTGGAACAGGGCTCGTACTGCGCCGACAACGCCAACTTTTGGTTGACCATGGCCAAGATGCGGCCATTGTTCGGGTTCACCACCACGACCGTCCCGTTGTAATCCCCTAGCGCGTCCACCGCCGCCTGCCGCACCCGCGGCGACTCGCCGGCGGTCACGTCATCCGCCGCCAGCCCACGCGCGAAGGGTTTGGCGGTCCAGGTTTGCGGTACATAACGCCGCCGCACGCGGCGATGTACCGTCCGCCGAGGCGTAGGAAATGCCGGCACCCGCGCCGGCTGCGGACCCACCGCGGCCCAACCCAGTCCGGCCAAAGCCCATAGCCCAACCGCGCACCGCCCCCAATGCCCCAATTCGCGCCGCATAAGTTCGTGTTGGTTCCGTCCCGCCGCCGCGCAACCCGGCCCCAGGGGACTGATGTTCCTCGATTGTATCGAGGTTTGTTCCTCCCGCACCCTACCCTATTTACTCTTTTCACACCTCCCGTGGTGGGCGGCCGCAACCCCTTTGGGCTGAGTGCGCCTCAGCCCGGCGCCCGTTGGCAAAGCCCGCCCCCGCCGCGCCTGGGGGCGAGGGCCCCTGGCCCGCAGCGTGGTGCGGACAAGGCCGCCCGCGCCCCCAGGCCCATTCGTCCGTCGCGCCGCGGAGGCTGGGGCCCGCGCCGCTCCGCTTGCCGGGGGCGGGCCGCCGCGATTGCCAGCGCGCCTGCGGCGCGGAGGAATTTCGCGGCCTTTCCGCGCCTGCCTTGCTCCCCGAGCAAAAGGCGCGGCCCCCGCGATCGGTCCCTGCGGCCCTGGCGCCGGTGATCGCCCCGTCCGAGCCTGCCTGCGGGTAAAATCAATGTGTCGGGTCATGTGCGCCTGTAGCTCAGCTGGATAGAGCGTTCGCCTCCGGAGCGAAAGGTCGCAGGTTCAAATCCTGCCAGGCGTACCATGCACCATTGGGATGCCGTCCCGCTGTCTTGGCTTTCCCGACCACTTCTGATCGCCCATGCCCATCGCCCTTACCGGCATCAAGCCCAGCGGCCAACCCCATTTGGGCAATTTGCTGGGCATGTTCCGCCCCGCCCTGGAACTGGCGCGGAAATACGAGACCCTCTATTTCATCGCCGATTACCACGCCCTGACCACGCTGCATGACGGCAAGGCGCTGCGCGCCTACAGCAATGAAGTCGCCGCCACCTGGTTGGCGCTCGGGCTGGATCCGGAGCGAACCCTTCTCTACCGCCAGAGCGACGTGCCGCAAGTGATGGAGCTGAGCTGGATCCTCAGTTGCTTCACCGCCAAGGGCGTTTTGGACCGCGCCCACGCGTACAAGGACGCCGTCGCGCAGGAACGCGAGGTCAGCGCCGGCACCTACACCTATCCCGTGCTGATGTCGGCGGACATCCTGGCGTTTGACGCCAACTTCGTTCCCGTGGGCAAGGACCAAAAGCAGCATGTCGAAATCTGCCGCGACATCGCCATTCGTTTCAACCACACCTATGGCGACATCCTGGTCCCGCCCGAGCCGCTAATTCGGGAAGAAGTGCAAACCATCCCCGGTCTGGACGGCCGGAAGATGAGCAAGAGCTACAACAACACCATCCCGCTGTTCGCCCCCACCGCGGCGCTGCGCAAGCGCGTGATGCAGATCCAAACCGATTCCACTCCGGTCGAGGCCCCCAAGGACGCCGACGCCTCGCCCGTCTTCCAGCTCTATCGCCACTTCGCCAGCGCCGAGGAAACCGCCGATCTGCGCGCCCGGCTTATGGCCGGCGGCACCGGCTGGGCGGTGGCCAAGGACGCGCTATTCCAAGCCATCGAGCGGTCGCTGGCCGAGCCGCGGCGCATCTTTACCGCCTGGATGGAAGATCGTGACCGCCTGCACCGCGTCCTCGCCGCGGGCGGCGAACGCGCCCGCGCCCGCGCCGAGCGCCGTATGCGCCCCATCCGCCGCGCCGTAGGCGCCGGCGCTTAGCCACGCCGCCGCGCCGCGGACCGCAGCTCGTGGTGGCTCTCGCCGCGCCGCAGGCGCCGGCGCTTCATCGCCATCCCGCGCCACCGTCGCCAGCGGGAATCTCCTACACTGGCCTTATGTTTCCAGTTCACCGGCCGCGCCGCCTGCGGGACCATCCCGTGCTGCGCCGCATGGCCCGCGAAACGCGCCTGCACCGCGAAAACCTCATCTGCCCTCTGTTCGCCGTGCCGGGCAAGGGCGTGCGGCGCGAAATCGCCTCGCTGCCCGGCCAGTTCCATCTTTCCGTGGATCGCCTGGCGGAGGCGGCGAAAGCCGTCGCCGGGCTCGGCATTCCCGCCGTGCTGCTGTTTGGCCTGCCGGAAACCAAGAACCCCGAAGGCAGCGGCGCATGGGCCGAGGACGGCATCGTGCCGCGCGCCGTGCGCGCGGTCAAACAAGCGGCGCCGGAACTGGCCGTCCTCACTGACGTCTGCCTCTGCGAGTACACCACGCACGGCCATTGCGGCGTGCCGGTGCAGCGCCAGGGACAAGTGCGTGTGGATAATGACGCCACGCTGCCCCTGCTGGCCCGCACCGCCGTCGCCCACGCCCGCGCCGGCGCCGACATGGTGGCTCCCAGCGACATGATGGATGGCCGCGTCGCCGCCATCCGCCAGGCGCTGGACGCCGCCGGCTTCACGCATCTGCCCATCCTTTCCTATGCCGCCAAGCACGCTTCGGCGTTCTACGGCCCGTTCCGCGAGGCTGCGGACTCCGCGCCACAGGAAGGCGACCGCGCCGGCTATCAGATGGATCCCGCCAACGGCCGGGAAGCGCTGGCCGAGATGGCGGCCGACTGGCAGGAAGGCGCCGACGCGCTGATGGTCAAGCCCGCGCTGCCCTGCCTGGACCTGCTGCGCCAGGCCCGCCGCCGCTTCACCGTTCCGCTGGCGGCCTATCAGGTCAGCGGCGAATACGCCATGATCGAGGCCGCCGCCGCCCGCGGCTGGCTGGATCGCGACCGCGCCATGTGGGAGACGCTAACCGCCATTCGCCGCGCCGGCGCCGACTGGATCGTCACCTACTATGCCCAAGCCGCCGCCCGCGGCTTGCGCGCTTAGGACGCCGGGGACACAGATGCCCGCAACGCTGCTGGTGCGGTGGCCGCGCCTGGCAACGCCCGCCTTCGCGCGGGTCGGCCAACCACCGGCCGCTAGCCGCGCCCCGGAGGTCGGGGCGCCGCCGATGGGCAGCCGGTTGCGGAAGGGGTCGCAGGGGCCGCACCTGGCGCCGCCGGCGCCGCCGTGCCGCCGCGGCGGAAGTTAATACCGCCCTACGGTGCCCCGCACCGATGCCAGCAGCTTGGCCGGGCTATAGCCCAAGCCGTCCTTGAACACCAGTTGCACCTGTTCGATCGCGGCGATGTCACGGCCCAAATTGCCCCGCACCACCACCACGTCCGCCGCCTTGCCCGGCGCCAGCGTCCCAATACGCCGCGCCATGCCCAGAAAGCGCGCGCCGTTTTCGCTGTAGATTTGCACCGCCTGCGCCGGGCTGAACCCCGCCCGCACCAGCAGTTCCATCTCCCGCTGATCGCCGAATCCCGCCAAATCGCCGCCGTAGCCGGTGGGATCCTCGCCCGCCATCAGCAACCCTCCCATGCGGGCGAAATCCCGCTCGAACTCCATCTCCTTGCGCAGCAGCGCCGGCCAAGGGGAATGCGTCTGCTCGCCGATGCGCCGCCGCACGGCAAGATAGGCGACCTGCGCCTCCGGCGACATCGCCAGCAAGACACGGCTTTCCAGCGGCGGCCGGTGCGGAGCAAAGGTCTCAAACACCGGCAGCGTCGAGGTCAGCGCCACATGCCGCCGGACCATCACCCGCAGCGTGCGCTGGATGCGCGCGCCGCTGACGTGCATCCCGGACAGCGTGCGCGCCGTCTCCGCTTGCGGCGGGCAGACATTCGGCCGCTTGCCGGGATCGAACTCGGTATCAATGAGCAGGCCATGCTCCAGGTCGTCAATGCCCAGCCGCGCCGCTTCCTGGAAGCCGACCGCGCACAGATGGCCGGTGATGGTAGCGTGGTGCGCGTGCGCCGCGGCGATCGCCGCCGCCAGCTCCGCGCGCGTGATGTGCATGTACGCCTTGAAGGTGTGGAAGCCCTCGGCGGCCCAATAATCCACCGTCCTCGTCGCATCCGCCGGCCCGGTGAGTTCGTGCATGTTGGGCGTATAAGCTCCCGCCCCCTCCAGATACGGTCCGGTCACGATAATGTCCGGCCCGGGCATGCGTCCGGCCGCGATCCAATGGCGCAGCGCCAAATCCGTATATGGCTCCACCGCGCCTGTAGTGCGCAGCGTGGTCACCCCGGCGGCCAAATACAGCCGCGGAAAGCTGTAGCCTTGCTCGTTGTAGAGCGCCAGCCGCCGGCCGGCCGGGTAGAACATGTGGTCGTGCATGCCGACCAGGCCGGGAATGACCGTATCGCCGCGAAGATTCAGCACGCGGGCGCCGGCCGGGACGTGCACCGCCGCCGCCGGTCCCAACGCCACGATCCGTCCGTGCGCCAGGATCAGGGTCTGATCCTTCCGTTCAGCCCGGCCCGTACCGTCCAACACCCATACATGCTCCAGCGCCACCGCCGGCGCGGCCACCACCACATAAGGGCGAATTCCCGGCGGCAGACCGGTGCGGGACCGCGGCGGCGCCGCGGCCAACGCCGCGCCAGGCCCCACGCCAAGCCCCACGCAAAGAACGGTGAAGCACAATGGCAGCGCAAGCGATAGTATCTTTCGTGCTGACTGAGCCATAGTGCGGGACTATATCACACATATCCCGGCCATTCCGGCGGCGTTCGGGAGCGCGGACCGGTCCCGGCGGCAGCCATCGGCGTCGGAGGTGAAAGCGAGCATCCGCGCTGCCGGGCGCCATCGCGATGCCGCGGAACGGCCGCGAAATTCCCCCGCGCCGCAGGCGCGCCGGCAACGTTGCGGCCCGCCCCCGGCAGGCGAAGCGGCGCGGCCCCCAAATCCGGGGTCCCCATCGCGCAGCGGTGCGCGTTGGGGTGGGCAGCCGCGCTGGGGCCCGCGCCATGCAATGTGCCCAGAACTGGACGGCTCAGCCGCTTGCTCCGTCCGCCTGCGCGCCGCTGGCGGCCGCGCCACCGCGCTTCTGCATGCGGCGCGTCGGCACGGCGGGAGTTTCGCGGCCGGCCTCGTCCCGCGGCCGACGCGGCGCCCGCGCAATGCAAGTTCAGGCCACTCGCGGCTGGGCGGAGCGCCGCGGACCGCCTGGCGGCAACCGCTATTTGGAATCGCCGGAGGTGGAGACCGGGGCCGGCTTGGCCGTGCCGCTCTCGGCGGTTTTCGCCGCCGGCTTTTCCGCGGCCTTCTCCCCGCTCTTGTCTCCGCTCTTTTCGCCCGCTTTGCTCTCGCCGTTGGCCGGGCTGCCGCTCTTGTGCGCGTAATCGGTGATGTACCAACCGGAGCCTTTGAACTGAATCGCTGGGGCGGAAAGCAGCCGTTCCATCTTGCCCCCGCAAACGCAGGTCTCCGTCTCGGGCGCCGTCACCGGCTGGATCTTCTCCACGCGCCGGCCGCAGGCGGGACATTGATATTCATACAGAGGCATTTAACCGTAGTTTACATCAGCAAATCGCGCGCCGCCTGATACTCCGGGCCGCCGTAGCTGGCGATCTCGCTCCTCACCAAATTGAGCCCATACATGCAGCGTTCGAACTGCCGCGCCAGGGCGGCGAACAGCGCCGCCCGCGGCGCGCCCTCCTCGGCCACCGGCAGCGCCAGCGCCGTCAGCTCCGGCGGCGGCTCGCACCCCGCCCGCGTCTCTTCGTACGCGCTAACGATCTGATAGGACTCCTTGCCCGCGGCGACATACTCCAGCAGCCGGTCCTCGCCCCGCCGCCCACGCAGGCTCTCGGGAAACATCCCGGTGAAAAACAGGGCGAAATCGCCGATGTGGCGGCGCACCGCCGCCTCCCGCTCGAACGACGCGGCGCCGCCATGCACCGGATCGCTGGCGGCCAGCAGCGCGCCCAAGTTTTGCAACTCCCGCCCTTGCCGGTCGCGCACCGCGTATAACTCCGCCGGCCGCGCGAAGGCCACCAGCAGCCGGGTCACGTAACCGGCCAGCTCGGCGTCGCTCAGGCCGATGGCGGAATAATTCTTGTCCACCAACCCGCGGAACAAGTCGAGCAGCGTTTCCCGCGTCACCGGGCCCTCGCCGGGCTGCCGCCGCGGCCTTCCCATGTCGTTGGCTTCGGGCCGTTGTTCCATGTCCTCCCCCTCGGGCCTCCGCGCTACCCGCTAGCGCGGGCTGGGCCGGCGCGAGCCCATCGCCGGCAGCGCGCTTGCCCGGCATTCTCCCGGCCGGAGCCGGCGCCGCGCAACTGGCCAATGGACCGGCGGGGTGCCCATCCGGATTCCCCTATTCAGATTGCCCGCTGCGGGAGAAAGTTTCGGCCAAGCTGCTGGCGCCCGCCGCGCGCGGGGTCCGCGGCGCCCCGGCGCTACCATCCGCGCCGCTTGCCTGCGGCGAGCGCCCCCAAGCCAGCGGGCCTCCCGAGGAGGCG
>JAKAUF010000062.1 GCA_021827785.1 Acidobacteriota bacterium
CCACCAATAGTGGCCTGCTGCCGCTGAACGTTAACCTCGGCGCGACGGCGCCTACCAGCGGCCTGGGCTTCATCAATGCCTCCAGTTCATTCCGCCTGGACGCCATCCTCACCGCCGCCGAGCAGCACGGCCTAGGCCATGTCCTTTCTCAGCCCAAGGTGATCACGCAAAACAATATGGAAGCGTCCGTCGCTCAGGGCGTGCGTATTCCGGTGCAAACCACCATCAACAACACCATCAGCGTGCAGTTCTTCAACGTAACGCTCAACCTGACCGTGACGCCGCAGATTACCGCGGATCGCCACATCTTCCTGAACGTTAAGGTCGAAAACGACGCCATTGATAACGGCATTCCGCCGGTCAACGGTATTCCCGCGATTGACACCCAGTCGGCGACCACCAACGTCCTCGTCGCCAATGGCGCCACGGTGGTGATCGGCGGCGTCATGATCAACAACAATCAGAACACCATCTTCCAGGTCCCATTCCTGGGCAGCCTCCCGGTTATCGGCAACCTGTTCAAGCACACGGTGATCAACAACCAGAGCCAGGAACTGCTCTTCTTCATCACCCCGACCATCATCGGCTCCTAGGGGCCGCTTCGATCGCCATCCACCATCGCTGTCGCCTGCGAGCCCCGCTGGTTCGCAGGCGGTCAGAGCCAGGGTCAGCGGCGCAAGCCGCAAAGACGGGCTCCCCCGCCTGGGGGCGCGGTCGCGGTTCGCGCCGCTATTGACGGCCCAGCATCGGCACGCGCACAGGGCGCTCGGTACGATGGCCTGCTCAAGGGCTGGATGCGCCGGCAATCTGCGGCCCAGCCTTCCCGAGGCTGCTGGAAGAACGGACCGCCCAGGAACGTGCATCGCGGCTGCGTAGGGCTGCCCCCGGGGACCATGCGGTCGCGTGAGCGCCGCCCGTTGAGGATCTCGCGCAGCTTCCGCAGCGCCGCGAAGCTCTAGCCCCGATGGGTTGGGCCTTCCGTGCCTGCGTCCGCCCGGGAAGGCCGCGCAACCGGAGCGGTCGAAGTCCTTTCGGCTGCTTCGGTCCGCCGCTGCCCCGATATCGGATGCGGCCGGTAGCTGGCCCCAGGCGCGGGCGAGCACCGCGTCTTGCGCCGCCTCCAGGGGCGGTCACCAGCTCCGGCAGCCTCCGCGCGGCCTGTTGCCGCTGGTGTGTTCTTTTACGCCATTCCGGCGCGCCGCTCCCGCTTCGCGCCACAAAAACGCATTCGCATGCCCCCGAGCTCAATCCGCCGTGCAAGCGCGACCTGCACCCGTCACCCGCAGGGCCGTTCCCGCCCCGCCGGCGCCGGCGGGGTGCGACGGCGGATCTGCCGGTCGCGGGGGCCGCGCCATTTGCTCGGGGAGCAAAGCGGGCGCGGCAAGGCCGCGAAATTCCCCGGCGCCGCAGGCGCGCTTGCAATCGCTGCGGCCCGCCCTGCAGCGACGCGGCGCGGCCCCCAAATCCGGGGTCCCCAACGCGCGGCGGCGCGCGTTGGGGTGGGCAGCCGCGCTGGGGCCCGCGCCAAGCAATGGACCCTGTGCCAGGTTAGTCTTGCGTGATCGGCACGTTGCTCGCGTGATCATTGAAGTGCAACGTGATTTTACGGTCAGGAATCTCTACCACGACGTCGTAGGCGACCTGGACAGTCACCCGGTCGCCATCGTGCCGCACCGCGATCTGGCTCCTGGTCAACGGCAGATGAAGCTCCTGGGCCTGGCCTAGCAGCTTGCTCTTGATGGTTGCGTCGGAGTCGCCGTTATACGTGGAGAGCCGGGTTTCCTGCTGTACATCGTTGTCGAATTGGAAGTTGTTGACCATGGGCGGCACCAATTTGAAGGCCATGTATCCAGCCCCGCCAATCAGCGCCAACATCAGCAATCCGCCGATGCCAATACGCCCTGTCTGATTTCTCCGCATCGCCAAGCGACACCTTCGCATTGAAGATCGCAGCAATTTATGGGCCAGACCCCAGAGCTAACGTGCAGGCGTATTTGCATGGCTTCCGTGGCAACTGGCCTTGGCATTGCTGATTCCCCGTCGTGAAGAAACGAGTCAATTGCACCGCAACTCCGCCTGGAATCGGGGTGGCGCAGGCAGATCTTTCGCCTCAAGCCATACTTCCGACGGCGACCCCTGGTACAAACTCAAGACCGGCGGAGAGCAGGGAAAGAGCAGGGAATCGGAACTGAAGGCCAGGCTGTACGGGAGTCGCAAGCCAAAGCCCGCGGATTGTCCACGGCCTCCGGATGGCGAATTCCCGCGAAACCCGGCGAGCCGGCATCCGCTTCCCCCCACCCCGCGCGCAGCCGGGCCGGGGTCGTCGGCCGGCCGGCAAGCGGCAAGTATCATGGATCAGAGTCGCCGCTAGTTTCGCAATCCTGGGAAACGTTCCCCGGCGTTTTAGCTGCGTACGAGGCCAGCTATGGATGAAACCCAACGGTCCGCATTGCGCCAGCGCCTGGGCGCCATCCCCATCACCGCTAGCCTGCACCTTCGGCTGGATGCTCTCGACCTCGGGCTCGCCACGCTTACCGCTCCTTACAATCGCGCCTTCGACGGCATTTTCCGCTCCTTCCATGGCGGGCTGCTCATGACCGTCGCCGACACGGCCGCCTGCGTCGCTGTCCTTACCCAAGCCGGGCCCGATGCCCAGGTCACCACCACCGACATGGGAATCCGCTTTTTAGCGCCTTGCCGGTCGGACGCTACCGCCACGGCTCGTGTCATCAAGTTCGGC
>JAKAUF010000411.1 GCA_021827785.1 Acidobacteriota bacterium
CGTGAGGTATGCCTCCGGCTTGCGTGCGGTCGCGCTCCGCGCGGCCGGGCCGTCCCGCCGCCACGAAGATGGTGGGATAGCCGTCCCGGCTGTCAAAATCCGATCCTAGGCGCAGCGAAAGTGGGATAGCCGTCCCCGGCTGTCACCCCCGCCGCCCGGGAGGGCGACGCTACGCAGGGCATGAGCCCTACCCCACGCTTCGCCGCCAATGCTTCCGCCGTGCGAAATCGCGCCGCCGCGCCCGGCGTGGGGTATGCCTCCGGCTTGCGTGCGGTCGCGCTCCGCGCGGCCGGGCCGTCCCGCCGCCACGAAGATGGTGGGATAGCCGTCCCGGCTGCCAAAAAAGCTGACAGGCGAGGACGCCCATCCCACCTTCTCCGCTCCGACCGCGCCGGTAGAGTAGCCGTCCCAGCTGCCGCCGTGAGGCGGTCACGTCGAGCCGGCGGTCGCAACCGCACCCCGGTCACCGGCTCTTGGGGCGCTTGCCAGGTGCCGTAACCGCTGGACCCTAGACCCTGAACCCTGCTGTAATCGCCAGGTGCCCGCTTCGTCTTCCGCCCCTCGCCAGGCGGCATCGCCCGGCCCGCTGCCCTCGCCTCGCGCGCACGTATCGCCGCGTCCACATCAGTCGCTGGCCGCCGGGGTGATGACCGGCACCTCCTGCGACGGCGTGGATGTGGCCCTGGTTCGCCTCTCGGGCCCGCTCAACGCCCGCCGGGTTGAACTGGTCCAGTTGGCCAGCTTCGCCTTCCGTCGCCGCGAGCGCCAGCGCCTGCTGGCCGCCTGCGACGCCGCCGCTATCTCGGTCGCCGAACTCGCCCGCCTCAACGTCTGGCTGGCGGAGACCATCGCCGCGGCGGTCCTCGGCGCCTGCCGCCAAGCCCGCCTTGCCCCCGCCCGCCTGGCGTTCATCGCCAGCCACGGCCAAACCATTTACCATCAGGGCCGCCCGCAGCCGTTTCTCGGCCGCCGCCTGGCCTGCACCTGGCAGCTCGGGGAAGCCGCGGTCATCGCCGCCCGCACCGGCGTTCCGGTGATCAGCAATTTCCGCGCCGCCGACGTCGCCCTCGGCGGCCAAGGCGCGCCGCTGGTCCCCTTCGTGGATTGGCTGCTGCTGCGCCATCCGCGCCAGCCCCGCGCCGCGCTCAACATCGGCGGCATCGCCAATTTGACCCTGCTGCCGCCGGATGTCGCGCCGGAGAGCGTTTGCGCCTTCGACACCGGTCCCGGCAACATGGTCATGGATGCCCTGGCGGCCCATTGCAGCCAGGGCCGCCGGCGCTGGGACCGCGATGGCCGCGCCGCCGCGCGCGGCCGGGTGCTGGAGCCGCTGCTGCGCCGCCTGCTGGCCGATCCGTATTACCGGCTCAGGCCGCCGAAAAGCTGCGGCCGCGAGCAATTTGGCCGGGCTTTCGTCGCCCGTCTGCTGGCCGCCGCGTCGCGCGCCGCGGGTGACGATCTGCTCGCCACCGCCGCCGCCCTGACCGCCCGCACCATCGCCCTCGGCCTGGCGCTGGGCCCGGACAGGCGGACGCCCTGGGAGGTGGTCGTCTCCGGCGGCGGCCTGCGCAACGCGACATTGATGCGCATGCTGGCCGCCGCCGCGCCCCATTGCCGCTTCCGCTCCTCCGCTGATTTCGGCATCTTGCCCCAAGCCAAGGAAGCCCTGGCCTTCGCCCTGCTCGGCGACCGCACCTTCCACCAACTGCCCGCCAACCTGCCCGCCGCCACCGGCGCCCGCCGCCCCGCCATCCTCGGCCAGATCGCCTATCCCCCGCCGCGTTGAGCGCCGCCAAGTCAATAATTCGGCGCGGGTGCGGCTTTGGACTGCTGCCCGTCGAGACTCATCAAACCCAGCAGGGCTCCCCAGGTATAGAACCGGTCGCTGTTTGTCACGTCGTCCCCAGCGCCGGTAATGGCGTTGTAGTTTTCATGCACGTAGCCATGCGCGTTCCAGCTTTTCAGGAACAGCGCCAGCGACTTCTCGGCGAGCCGGCGGCGCGTGCGCTGGATCAGTGGCGAATGGTAGTTTTTCAGTCCCAGGAACACCAGGTAGTTCATGGGTCCCCAGATGCGGCCGCGCCAATAATTCTGGTCCTGGAAGGCCGGATCACTGCGCTCAATGGAGGGCAGCACCCATTTGCCCCAGAATTGCTTGCGGTTCAGCAGGTGCCGCTGCACCATTTCTCTGGCCTGCGCCGGAGTCGCCGCCCCAGCCAGCAACGGATAGAAATTCGTGGGCGAGAGCCGCGGATTGTATTTCCCGGTGTGCAGATCCCGATTAAGAAAGATCCCGCGCTTCGCATTCCACATGGTCTGGAGTTTGGCGCCGTACTGCTTGGCGCGCGCCTCCAGCCGCGCCGCCTCGGCCGGCTTACCTAGAATGCCGGCGATTCTGGCGAGCGCGTGGCAGTCGGCGATGTACAGGCTCATCAAGCCGACATCGGCATATTCCAGCTGGTGCGCCTTGGGATCGTAGACCGCGTGGTCATACATGGGGCTGTTGTCCAGGCCGGATTCCAGAATGGCGCCTGCGCGCGTTCCCGCCGTCGGATCGTCCAGATTCACGGGCTGATTCTCGCCGTCGCTGCCCCACACTAGATAGCCGTCACGGTCGCGGTGCTCGGCCCACCAGCGGTTCCAGCGCAACAGCGCCGGGTAGGTCTCCGCGAGCAGCCACCGGTCATGGAACTGGCGATAGAGCCCCAGCACCGTGATGGACCCGACCGGCGGCTCG
>JAKAUF010000372.1 GCA_021827785.1 Acidobacteriota bacterium
AGGCGCGTAAGCGGCGCTCCGCGCCGCGCCAATTAAAGCGGGACGCCCCGCCAGCGGCGGGGCTGGGGCCCGCGCCAAGCAATGGAGCCGAAACCATGCCCCCGCGGAGGCGGGAATTCGTGGCGGCTGCATGGCCCGCCGTGCGCCCGCTTCGGCGTACTCTGAAAGGTGCAAAAAAATCATTTGACCGTCGCGGCCGTGATGCGCACCACGCCGGCGTGGTGCTCGGCGGGGCAATCGGCGCAGACCGTCGCCGCGATCATGCGCGACTACGGCGTGCACCGGGTGTCGGTAATTGAGCCCGAAACCGGCCAGCTGCTGGGCACCGTGTCGGAGCGGGATCTCTGCCTCGGGGTGGTGGCCGATGGCCGGGACCCGCGCAACGTCCCGGCGCAGGACGTGATGCGGCGCGAGCCGCCCGCCTGCCATCCGGAATCCGAGCTGCCCGACGTGCGCGACTTGATGCTGCGGGAGCGGGCGCACCAACTCCCCGTGGTGGATGCGGAGAACCGGCTGGTCGGAACCGTCTTTCTCGCTGACCTGCTGCCGCGCGTCGGTTAAGCAGTTGCAGGCCGCCACGCGCGCGGAACGAGCACGAACCGGCACGCCACGACCGCACCCGCGGGCCTTTGCCGGCCGCACCCGCGGCGGGCGTCCCGCTTCGCCGCGGCTGAGCCGCGAACCGCGCGGCCCCAGCGCCTTTTGCTCGGCGCGGCGTAATGCCCCGGCGTGCTGCCCCGCTGCTGCTTGGCGCGCGCTCGGGCTCCCGCCAGTTGCGCCTCACGCGATCAGGCAAGCCGCGGCGCGGCGGCCGCTGATCCAGCTTTGGCTGAGTTCGCCGAGACCGGCGATGGGCAGCAACTCCACGGCTTCGGCGCCGGCGGCAAGCAGGCTGCGGGCCAAGGATGTTTCCGCCGGACCGAAGGCTTCGCCCGCGGCGAGCATCAGGATGCGGTCAAACTCGCCGGCGGCGATCTGCGCCGCGACCCACGCCGGCACGGCCGCGGCGGCGTCCTCGCCTGCGCGCGATGCCACGGCGGGCGTTTGCTCGCGCTCCCAGGCGGCGTTCATCTGCTGAGCGTCAGCGGCCGGAGAAAACCCCGCGGCGGGAGGACCATCCGGCGCCAGCCACAACACATTGACGCCGGCATCCCGCAGGGCGGCGGTTTGCGCCAGCAGTTCGCCGCTCGCCGCCCGCGCCAGGGCGACATCCGCACAAGCAAGGAGCGCGGGCATCGCGAACTAGGCCGCGCGCGGCGCGTTGGGCGCGGAGGCGGAACTCATGGTTCCCCCTCCCACTCCGGCCCGGGAGCCGCCGGCCGCAACCGGAGCGGCGACGGCGCCCTGCGCCCGGCAGGCGGGGCAAACGTAGGCGCCATCCAATTCACCGGCGAAGTATTTTTGGCAGACCGCGCACAACTTGTAAATCATCCCTCGCCTCCTGCAAGCAATCGCGGCCGGGCGCCGCACCAAAAGCTGATCCCTCTCCGCCCAACCGTCCGGCCGATTGCGCTGTTGGCCCGATCCTCCCACAAGGCGGAGTAGCCTGCAAGCAACCCGCGGATGCCGCCGGGCCCAGCCCCGCCGCCGGCAGGCGGTGCGTCCCGCCGGCGCGGCGGCGGTTTAAAACGGAGTGGCGCGCAGCGAATAGCCGATGGCCACGCCAAACTCCCGCGCCGAACTGACGCCGAACTCATAGTCGTGGCGGATAAGGTACAGATTCGCCATCGGCCGGATGAAAATGTGGTCGGTGATATAGACGTTCGCCGCCACGCCCAGGTGAAACATGAGGTGGTTGGAGCTTTGGTAATTGGTGCAGCCGCTGAAATAGCCGCAGCTGTAGTACGGGGTGTAAAAGCGGAAACTCGCGGCGCCGACGCCGGCCTCAATGAACGGCGTCACCCACGGCGCGGATGCCGGCTCCCAAACGGCGTTGAAGTCGTAAAGCACCGGGCGAAACGGGGCTTCAAACCCCTGCTGCCCCGTCGCGGAGGGCGGGGTGATGTAAAAGGCCTGGCTGGCGCGCCAGGTGGCTTCGGCGCCGATGCCGAGTCCGTGCCACCAGAGCAGGTCGCCGCCCACGTTCAGGTACGTGCCGCCGCCCAGGTAGGGCAGGTTCGGCGTATGCGCGGCCATCAGCGCGTTGAAGCCGAAGTAGGCATCCACGGATTGTGCTGAAGCCATACTTGCCAAGCCCAGCACGAAACCCAATACGAGCGCCAAACGGATTTTCTTCACTGGCGATCCCCTCCGCAAGCCGTCCAAAGGACTCCCCTAAAGATTTAACCCATTTTAGATGGAAACTCCAGCCATGCGGTTTCCGGAATGCTCCCTGGCGGTTGTGGAAATCACACTCCGGCAAGGCTCAATTTGCGGCGGCGGCGGCGGACACGGCGTCGGCGGCGGGCGCGGCGGCGGGCTGGGCGGGCAACGCCGCGTGCCCGGCGGGAACGCAGTTGAGGATCAAAGCCAGCTTTTTGGCCGCGCCGGCGCGCAACACGCGCACGGCCGCGAGGGCGGCGGCAAAACGGGTCGCACCCACGGCGGCAACCAGCACGGTGGCGTCACAGGCGTGAGCCAGCAGGCGCATCTCGGACTGACTGGTGACGGCGCCGGCATCGAGAAACACCCAGTCCCATCGCTTCGTGGCCTCGGCCAGCAGGCGGTGGAGGGCCGGCCCCGCCAGCGCGCCGGCGATTTCCGGCCGCCATGCGCCCGTCGGCAGCACCGCCATA
>JAKAUF010000243.1 GCA_021827785.1 Acidobacteriota bacterium
GGCGGGCCGAATCGCCGCCTGCAACGCATCGGAGGCGATGTGCAGGTAGGCGCACGGCTGGAGAGGGTCGGGGAGGCCGCCCTGGATTTGCGCGCATGCGCAAACCGCAGTTTGCGCACCAAGTCGGTCGGAACTGGAATGATACAATTCGGGCCAAAACACAGGAGCGCGCATGACAACGAGCAACGTGCCAGGCCGCCGGCCGCCGCGCCGTGGAGCGAATCTTTCGCGGCGTTTCGCCGCGGGCCTGGTTCTCGTCGCGCTGGCCGCGGGCGGCGCCGCCGCGCGGACCCTACCGTCCGGAATTGCAGTCATGGGTACGCCGCCGCGCCCGGTGCTCGGGTTCACGGCCGCTGCATCCCCGCTTCCGAGTCCGGCCCCGACGCTAGCGGCGGCTGTGCCGCTGGCGGCAATGGCAACAGCCGCCTCCTCCGCTCCGGATTCCCTGGCTCCCGGCCCGGCTGCGCGCGCCGCGGCGGCGCCGGGCGCATCCCGCCACGCCGGCCTGATCACCGCCGACGATCTTGCCCAGATCGGCATGGTTCCGGCGCAGCAACGGCAGAAGGCGCAGAAGAAGCAGCAATCCGCGGGTCCGCCCCAGCCGACCTTGCAGCAGCTTGGCATCACCCCGCAGATGACCCAGGCCCATGTCAAGGCGCAGCAGCGCCTCAACCGCAGGCAATGGATGCTGCGCTGGCATCAGCGCCTGGGCCTGATTACCGGTGGCGCCATGTTCGCCACGTTTTTCCTAGGCCACAGCGCCGGCCCGCACGGCACGCCCACCGGTCGCAATATCCACGTCGCTCTGGGCACCGCCACCACGGCGCTGTACTTCACGACCGCCTATATGGCCCTGGAAGCGCCTAAGATTCCCGGCACCAAGCCCACCGGCGCGGTCAAGCTGCACGAAATTCTGGCTTGGATTCATTTTCCCGGCATGATTCTCACGCCCATCCTGGGCTACATGGCCTACCATCAGGAGCAACTGGGCCAGCGCCCGCACGGCATCGCCAAGCTCCATGGGCTGGTCGCCACCGTCACCTTCCTGGCCTTCGCCAGCTCCATCGTCGCTGTCTCCTGGCCGATCCATCTGCCATTTCACCTTTAACCCACCGCCCGCGCTGGAGTTCTTTTCTTATGTTCCGATTCCTCGCCAGGACAACCGCCGCCACCGCGGCGGTCTTTGCGCTGCCCGCGCTGCTCGGCGCCGCCGCCAAGCCGGTGGCCAGCCATTGGGTGCTGCAAAGCTCGGTGCTTACCTATCACGTCACCCATCCGCTCCATAAGGTGGACGGCGTCAGCCATGCGGCCCGCGGCATGGGCGTCTGCGCCCAAGGGGTCTGCCGTTTTCTTATCGCCGATCAGGTCAAGACCTTCACCACCGGCGACAGCGCTCGCGACATCCACATGCAGCAGGTGGTGCATGCCGCCTTATACCCGCTGATCACGGTGCGCACCACCGTGCCGCAAGCCGACCTGACGGCCAGCCAGATCCAGGCCACCCTGGTGGTGCAGTTTGCCGGCCAGAAGGTGACGTTCCCCAAACTCACCTTCGCTCTGCAGCGGCAAAATGGCGACATCCGCCTTACCGGCGCCATTCCGGCGACGGTGCGGGAATTCAAGATCAAGCCGCCGCAGCTATTATTCATGCCCATCAATAACCAGATCCCCATCACCGTCGTGATGCTTTGGGCGCCGGCAAAATCCTAGCCTTTCGCGGGGGCCGCGCCTTTTGCTCGGGGAGCGAAGCGGGCGCGGAAGGGCCGCGAAATTCCACCGCGCCGCAGGCGCGCCGGCAATCGTTGCGGCCCGCCCCCGGCAAGCGACGCGGCGCGGCCCCCAAAGCCGGGGTCCCCAACGCGCAGCGGCGCGCGTTGGGGTGGGCAGCCGCGCTGGGGCCCGCGCCAAGCAATGTAGCCGCTTGCGGCAGCTGGGAGAAGCCCGGAACGGAACCGGCGCCCCCGATTCGCGAGGGTTGCACCGTTTGCATGGGGGCCAAAGTCGGCGCGAAAGGGCCCCGCGAAATTGTGCGCCGGGCGGCCCGCCGCAGGCCAGAAATGCAGCCGGGCCCTAGCGACACGCGCGCGGGCTGCGAAAAAGGGGGCCCCAGTCCCGGCTGCGCGCCAAGTGGGACGCCCGCCGCAGGCGGGGCAGTGGCCAGCGCCAGGCAACGATTGGGCATCCGCGCCTTCGGGGTTGGAGCGGGCATCGTCGCCCGCCAGTGCAGCTGCGCCAGAGGCCGGCCAACACCAGGCCGTCTGGAATTGCGCAGCTGAGCCGCCCCGGTGAGGCGCGCGACCGTTACCCCGGGATCCCTTGGGCTGTCCCGCCGCTGAGCTCATTAACGATTCCATTATTGATATTCGTCAATACCCCCCCCTTGTAGGGGCTGTGTATTTCAGGGCACACTGTCGCAGCTAGGGTGTAAGGAAAGGAACGGGCATGCACGGTCTCGACAAGCTGCCCCTGGCGGCAGGCTTGCTGGCTGCACTGTTGCTGCTTCCCTGGGTGGTAAAACGACCTCATTCGGAACGGCGTCGCCGCTTTTGGCGTTGGCGCCGTCGGCGCAGATGGTAGCGTAAAGCTGCTGCGGCGCTCGCCGGGAACACTGCCGTGGCTGAGGCGGTTGACCGCAGCGAGCCCAGTGATGGGGTCAATTCGGATTGTCGCCAACCACGCCTTCGTGCGGCGTCGCGGATGCCGCCACAAAGGGCGCATTGCCCCCGCTCGGCCTGCGCAACGCGCCGCGCCGGCGGCTTCACGCCGCCAACGTGTTTGCGCGCGAATGCCGGCGCTCGCCCTTGCCGCGCTAGTGTCCCGGGCCGCCCTGGCCGTTGGTCTCGCCGCGGCGCCGGTTCCGCGGCAGCCGCCGCGTGCCGCGTCGCGCGGCGCACGCCCGCACGCGGCGTCCGCCGTGGACGCAGCGCACCTCCCGCCTCACCGCACCTATCACATCGTCAAGTACGTGCTTGCGCTCCACTTTGATCAATCCCACGGTGAGGTCTTTGGCGATGAAAACATCACCCTCCAGCCCCTGCATTCCGGCTTTCGGCGCTTTTATCTGGATTCCACGGGACTGACGATCACCCGCGTCCGCCTAGTGACCGCTGGCGCGCCCTCCCAACCTCTGGGCCATTTCCTCCGCCACTCCCGCTTGTGGATCACCTTAAAGCGCTCCTACCCGGCGGGCACTCCCATCACGGTCCGCATCGTCTACCACGGCTTTCCCCGCACCGGATTATTCTTCGTCAACCCCACCCGCCACTATCCCCACTGGCCGCGCGAGGTCTACTCCCAGGGCGAGCCGGAGTTGAATCATTTTTGGTTTCCCTGCTGGGATTATCCCAACGACATGTCGGCGAGTGAGACCATCACAACCGTGCCCGCGGGGGAAAGCGTGGTTTCCAACGGCCGATTGGTCCGCGTCACCCACGACGCGGGCCTGACGACCTATGACTGGAAGGAGTCCGTTCCGCACAGCTCGTACCTCATCTCGATTGCCGTTGGGCCTTGGCGGCGCGTCGTGGAGCCGGATCGCCGGCTCGCGGTGGATGATTATGTTCCCCGCGGCGTTTCCGCCGCCACCGCCCATCGCTCCTTTCACCTTACGCCGGACATGATTGGCTTTTTCTCCCGGGCCACCGGCGTGGCCTATCCCTATGAGAAATACTCCCAAACCACGGTCCATAATTTCATCTTCGGCGGCCAGGAAAACGTCAGCGCCACCACCCTGACCGACGCCACGCTGCATAGCGCGCGCGCAGATCCGGATTTTCCCAGCACCGTTTTGGTGGCCCACGAACTCGGTCAACAGTGGTTTGGCGACTACGTTCAGGGCCGTGATTGGGCGGATATCTGGCTCAACGAAGGCTTCGCCACCTATCTGCAAGCCCTCTACACCCAATACCACTCTGGTTTTGACGCCTACCGGTTCGAGATCTACCGCGACCAAAGAGCCGCCCAGCGGGAGGAACGAACGACGCCGCGTCCGTTGGTGTTCCGGCGTTTTCGCGATCCCTTGGACATGTTCGACGCCATCACCCACCAGAAGGGCGCCGCGGTGCTGGACATGCTCCGTTATGTGTTGGACGGGCCCGGTGCCGCCCAGCAGCCCGCTTCGCAGCGCGAGCCTCTATTCCGTGCCCTGCGGGCTTATCTGCTTACCCATCGCGCCCGGGCGGTTGGCACCCCGGCCTTGGTTCATTCCGTCGAAGCCGCAACCGGCCGGCGCCTCGGATGGTTTTTTCACCAGTGGGTCTATCAGCGGGGCGTGCCGGCGTATCGCGTCTCCGCGCGCTACGATTCCGCCCGCCGCGTGGAACGCGTGGCGATCCGCCAGATACAGTCCGCGAACGCCGCGCCTCCGGTGTTCGTCATGCCCATCCAACTCGCTTTCTTTGGAGGCCGCCGGCGGCGGGTGGTCCAGGTGTGGGATGACCGGCGCTCCGAGGTGTTTCCTGTGCATCTCAACTTCCAGCCGCAATGGGTGGATTTCGATCCGCACGACTTCATTGACAAGCGCTTGCAATTTCACCCTCCGGTTGCCGCGCTCATCGCCGCCGCCGAGCGCGATCCGGCGACGATGAGCCGCCTGTGGGCGGTCCGGCAGCTCGGCCGCCTGCCGCGGGCGCAAGGGCGTACCAGCCGGGTGGTCCGCGCCCTCGTGCGCGTGCTTCGCACCGACTCCTTTTATGCCGTCCGTGCCGCCGCGGCAGCCGGTCTCGGTCGAACCCGCCGCGCACCGGCCCGGCGCGCGTTGCTCGCCGCTTTGCGGCAAGCCGACAGTCGCGTGCGGGCTGCCGCCGTCGCCGCCCTGGCCGCATCCGCGCGCCGCCCGACGGTCTTCCGCGCCCTGCGCCACGCTCTGCACCATGATTCCAGTGAGCGGGTCGCGGCTGCGGCGGCGCAAGCGATCGGATCGTCCGGTGACGGCCGGGCCTTCGCCTGCTTGCGCGCCGAGGCCGCCCAGCCGCTCGCGGTGCATGTGATGCCAGCTGTGTTGGCGGGCTTGGCCGCGACCGGCAATCCCCGCGCCGCAGGGATTCTCTTGGCTGCCGCGGCGCCCGGGCGCCCCGAGCCGATGCGCGTCGCCGCCCTGGGAAGTCTTCCCCGCCTACAGGCGGTCTGGCCCGCGGCGCTGCGCCCCGCACTCATCCGCACCGTCCAGGGGGCGTTGCATGACCCGTATTTGCTGACCCAGTTGGAGGGCGCACAAGTCGCCGGCTCGTTTGGCTTGCGTCAATTCCGCTCCCTCATCCGCGGCGATTTGCATGCCCCGCTTCCGTTTCAGCGTCGCCTCGCGCGTTCGGTCCTGCGTCAACTGGGCGGGACGACTCACCGCCACGCGCTCGCGCCTGCGGCGCATTGAACCCGGGATCCAACCGTCCCCGCCGGCCCGGCGGAGATCGAGGAGATGAAACATTTTCAGCGAGCGATTACGGGCAACAAATTGCTTGGCGCGGGCCCCAGCGCGGCTACGCCGCGCGTCCCGCTTACGCGCCGGCTGGGCCGGGGACCCCAGCCCGCCCCAGCCCAGCCGACGCGTCGCTCCACCCCAACGCGCACCGCTGCGCGTTGGGGACCCCGGCTTTGGGGGCCGAGCCGCATCGCTTGCCGGAGGCGGGCCGCCGCGATTGCCAGCGCGCCTGCGGCGCGGGGGAATTTCGCGGCCTTTCCGCGCCCGCTTTGCTCCCCGAGCAAAAGGCGCGGCCCCCGCGAAGGGCGCCTCGCGCCGCACCGGTCAAACCGTGGCGCCCCGCCGCAGGCAGGGCTGGGGCCCGAGGCAATCCTTTGAATGTTCCCGTTCGGACCGCTGCGGGCGCATATCCCGGCTTCGGTGGCGTGAACTCCGCCGGTTTCGCTACTGCCGCCAGGGCTCGCCCGCGCGCTGTCGCGCCAACAGAATGCGATGCGCGCGCTGTTCCAGCGCCTCGGCCCGGGGCATCAGCTTGATCGCCTCCTGCACCTCGGGGTCGTGGTTGAGCAGCACTTCCATGCCGGCGTTTTGGCCGTAAAGGCTGGTGATCACCTTGGAGCGCAGCTCCAACCGCACCCAATCCGCGTTGGCCTTCAATTCCTCGGGCGTAAAGGGAATGTGTTCCTTCTGCAAGAAGCGGCCAAACTTCGCCACCGTGCCCGGCGGCGGCTGCCAGCTGCGGGGCAGCTTCGTGTTCTTGGCTAACAAATCGTCGGCGAAATCCAGCAAAGCGCCGCGGTCGAGCACGTTGTTCTGGAAGTCGTTGGCGCCGTCGAACGCCTCGGTGAAGAACTCTTGGAGATGCACCTTCGGCAGCACCACGTCCGGAGTAATTCCTCCGCCACCGTACACGATACGTCCATCGTCGGTGTGCTTTTCGATCCGGTTAGGGTTGTTCTTCACTTTGTCCCGGGCGTAGTAGTAGTCGTACAAGGACATCCCGGCGTAGGGCCGCTGGATCAACCGCCCGCTCGGCGTATAGTAATGCGCCGTGGTCAGCGCCAGACCAGTGCCGTCGCTGAGGGGAAACACCGTCTGCACCAGGCCCTTGCCAAAGGTCGTTTGCCCCACGATCAAGCCGCGGTCGTGGTCCTGAATCGCCCCACTGACGATCTCCGAAGCGCTGGCGGTAAAGTTGTTCACCAGCACCACCAGCGGAAACTCTGCGCCATCGGCCCCGCGCTGGGCGTAGAGCTTCACATCCGGCGAGCTGCGCCCGCGGTGGCTGACAATCAATTGGCCCTTGGCCAGGAACTGGCTGGCCACGCCCACCGCTTGCGTGAGCAAGCCGCCCGGGTTGTCGCGCAGGTCCAAGATCATTCCGCGCAGATGCTGCGGGCCACCCGCCTTTTGGATGGCGGCGCGGATTTCCTGGCTGCTGGTCTCCATGAACTCGGAGAGATGGAGGTACAGAATGCCCGGCGCCGCCATGTAGTCCGCATCCACGCTGCCGTGGTTGACCTCCGCGCGAATCAGCGTGAAGTGCAGCGGATGGGGATGGCCCGCCCGCATGATGGACACGTGCACCGCGGTGCCTTTCGGTCCCTTGAGAAGGTCCGCCACCTTGTCTAGGCTGAGCCCAATGGCGGATTTTCCATTGATGGCGTAAATGATGTCACCGGGCCGCAAGCCTGCCTTGTCCGCCGGCGTGCCCGGGAAAGGCATTTGCACCATGACCGAGTCGCCCTGGCGGACGATGGACATACCGACGCCGTAATACCGCCCGCTTTGGTCCTCCTGCATGCGGGCGAAGGCTTTGGGCCCATAGAAGCTCGAGTGCGGGTCCAGCGTGCGCAACATGGCGGGAATCGCGCCGTCGTAGATGGCCCGATTAGGCTTGACTGGCGTGGCGAAATGCGTCTGCACTACGCTATAGACATGGGCGAATGCGCGCAGATCGTTTTGCAGTTGGCCGCCGCTGGACTGCGCTTGGGTGGCGGCGACCTTCGGGCCGTACAGCCCGCCCACGATCGCGCAAACCACCAGCACCAGGGGAATAAGAAGCAGGCTACGGTTTTTACTCATCGTCTACGCCGGGAATGCGGTCGCGCTGGCAATAGCAGGAAGGTCGAACCTAAATCTTTGGGTTTACGCGCAGTATAGCAGAGGGACCTCGGAAGATTCCCCAGCTCCCGGCCCGCGGGCGATGACGCTCCCCGCGCCGCCGCCCGCGGTTGCGACCGTGACTGCGGCTTCATGGGACGTTTCGGTCAGAGCAGCGCCGCGCCGTGAAGGGTTGCCCTGCCGGCGCCGCCCGCCGGGCCCAAATGGGAGCGTTCTTCGCCGCCGCCCGCAACGGGCGAGCCCGGG
This sequence comes from Acidobacteriota bacterium, assembly GCA_021827785.1. Lineage (GTDB taxonomy): Bacteria > Acidobacteriota > Terriglobia > Terriglobales > SCQP01 > JAKAUF01. Next base: position 7,787 of record JAKAUF010000243.1, read on the forward strand.
GCCGGGAAGCCGCGGTTCCGGAGTTGAGCGCCATAGCCGCGCCGCGCGCGTAGCCCTACACGAAGCGGGTCCAATCTGTTCTATGATCGCTAGAGCGGGCGTGCCGCTCGCCTTCCGGCGCACGCCCTGTTCTCATGAATTTCGGCGCCGATCTTATCTTTTTCTTTTTCCTTGCCTTCCTGGTCTTCGGCCCGCGCAAGCTGCCGGAGATCGCCCGCACGGTAGGCAAGGCGATGGCGGAGTTGCGCCGCGCTAGCAACGAGTTCCGCTTTTCCCTCGAGGAGGAAATTCGCAACGCCGATCTGGCGGATGAAGCCAAAAAAGCCCAAGCGACGCTGAGTTCCCATCCTGCCGCCGGCCTGCCCGCCGCCGACCCCGACGCCGCGAATCCGGAATCAGAAGGAACCGGGGAAGAAGATGCGGGGGAGCGCGCCGCGGACGGTGAGGACGCCGAGGGGGAATTTTCCACCGGTGAGGGACCCGCGCGCTGGCACGAGCACGACTACCGCGGTTATGGGGAAGAAGACTTCGCCGCGCCGGAGTGGGAAGCCGAGGCGCCCGACGCGGATGCAACCGGCGAGGAGGTAGACGCCGAGAGCGAACCCTCGGCGGCCGACGAGGGCCAGCCGGAGCAGGACGTGGCGGCGCATTCCTCGGCGTCCAACCCGCCGGATTCCGCCGGCGTGGCGGGCACGGTGCCCGCCCCCGAGCGCCCCTGGCCCGCGCCGGAGCGGCGCACCTAGCAGGAGGCGGATGCGGCGGCCGCGCCCCGCACAGTAACCATGCCGGAAGAAGTGCAAACCGAACGCCCGCGCCGCCGCGCACCGTCCGAGGATCAACTGGGCGGAACGATGTCGTTCCTGGAGCACCTCCAGGAGCTGCGCCGCCGTATTTTCCTCTCTCTCTGCGGCGTCATCGTCGCCTTCACCGTTTGTTTCGGCTACGCCAACCAGATCTACGCCTTTATGTCCCGGCCGCTCAAGGCCGCGTTCGCCGCCCACGGTCTGGCGGGACAAAAGCTGGTCTATCTCAACCCGATCACGCCCTTCAACCTGTATATCAAACTGGCGCTGGTCGTCGGCCTGTTCCTCGCCTCGCCGTGGGTGCTGTATCAAGTCTGGCTGTTTATTTCGCCCGGGCTGTACAAAAAAGAACGCCGCTATGTCGTGCCGTTCGTTCTCTGCACTTCGGCTTTGTTCATCGCCGGCGGCGCCTTCGCCTACCTCTACGCCTTTCCCATCGCGCTCAATTTCCTCATCGGCTACGCCCATCAATTTCAGCCGCAGGTCACCATTGACGAGTATTTCAACCTGTTCACCACCGTCATCCTCGGCCTGGGCTTGATTTTCGAGCTGCCTACCCTGATCTTCTTCTTGTCGCTGCTCGGCGTCGTGAACGCCCGTTTTCTGCTGAAGAATTTCCGTTACGCCGTGCTGGGTATTTTTATCGTGGCGGCGGTGGTAACGCCGACCGCCGACATCACCACGATGCTGGTCTTCGCCACCCCGATGCTGGCCCTGTACACCTTGAGCATCGGCGTTGCGTATATTTTCGGCAAGGATCGCCGCGACCGGCGCAAGGCGAAGCGAGCGGCGGCGTCATGAATATCCTGATCGCCTTGGCGCAATCGCTGGGCGTGTTGGGGGTGTTCGGCCTGGCGTTTTGCGACAGTTTTTTCGTCCTTTTCGGCGCCAATGACATCGTCTTGATCGCCTTCGTCGCCAGCAAGGCCAGCTGGGGTTGGGCGGCGGCGGCGGCGTTGATGGCCACCATCGGCTCGGTGATGGGCACGCGCCTCATGTACCGGCTGGGCCGGCGCGGCGGGGCGGAGATGCTGCGTAAGCGCATTCCCGCCCGGGCGCGGGAGCGCGTTTTGGGATGGACGCGGCGTTTCGGCGCGCTGCCCGTGGGCGTGGCCGCCATCATGCCTCCGCCCTGTCCCTTCGCTCCCTTCGTGGTCGCCGCCGGGGTGATTGAGGTGCCGAAGGCGCGGTTCAGCCTTTCCGTCGCCGCCGGCCGTGGCGTGCGCTATTCGGTCGAGGCCTATCTGGCGATGCTCATCGGCCGCAAGCTGCTGCACCACTTGGACGCGGTGTATTGGAAGGCGGTCGAGGTCGCCGCCATCGCCGTGGCGGTGGCGCTGGCCGGTTGGTTCATGTACCGCTTGTGGCGGGCCCGGCGCCGCGTCTGGGGCGGCGCCGCTGACGATTAAACCGCCGCGTCGCGGGGGCCGCGCCATTTGCTCGGGGAGCAAAGCGGGCGCGGAAAGGCCGCAAAATTCCGCAGGACGGCCCGCCCCCGGCAAGCGACGCGGCGCGGCCCCCAAAGCCGGGGTCCCCAACGCGCAGCGGTGCGCGTTGGGGTGGGCAGCCGCGCTGGGGCCCGCGCCAAGCAATGCTGCTATTGCGCTGCGAGCATTCGCAAGGTTTCCATCACCACCCGGCCCACCACCTTCAAGCTGTGCGCGCTGAGCTTGTTCATGGTGTCCTGCGCCGTGTGCCAATACGGCCCTGGCGTGGACGCGTTGTTCGGACCGTAAGTGAAATCAATCAGGTCCACCGCCGGAATGCCGACGTTGAGAAATGGAATGTGGTCGTCCTCGATGCTCATGGACTGGTGGAAAAAGTAACGCGAGTAGCCGGTTTTGCGCGCGGCGGCGGCCACGAAGGAGTTCAGCCAGGCGGTGGAGTTGGTCTCTCGCGCCACGTCCAAATCCTTGTCGCCGATCATGTCCACCAAGATCAGGGCATGAATGCGCGGCACCATGCCCTCCTTTTGCAGTTGCGCCGCCAAATGGCGGCTGCCATAGACGCTGTCGGTTGCGGTCCAATGCTTGACCGCCTCCTCGCCGTCCAAGAACAGCAGCCAGACCGGCGCCTTGGGCGGATCCTTGGCGAGCACCGCGCCGGCTTCCAGCAACAGGCCGGTGCTCGATCCGCCGTCGTTGGCGCCGACGAACCGGAAGGGCTCGAACTTGGTGTCGTAATGGCCCGCCAACATCAGGATCTGGCCCTGGCGCGGCCCGAACTTCGCGATGATGTTCTCCTCATGAAAAGCGCCGATGGGCGTGTGGGCAATATACCGGTCCCGCCAAATGCGCGCTCCGTCGCGGCGCAGTTGCGCCAGAATGTAAGCCTCGGTGCGGCGATGCGCCGCCGAGCCGGGTGGGCGCGGACCGAAGGCGACCACGGCGGCCGTATAGCGGTAGGCGGCACGGCCGCTGAATCGCACGTGGGGACCCGAAGCCGCGGCCAGCGGCGACGCGGCGGCCAACCACAACGCCATCCAACCCAATCCCGGACGGAGGAGAATGCGCATGGCTCGATGGTAGCAGCCGGCGCCGGCCCTCACTTCCGCCCCTCGCGCAGAAACGTTCCCCGCTCCAAATCGCGATACGCTTCGCGCAGTTGCTCCTGCGTGTTCATGACAATTGGCCCGTACCAGGCCACGGGTTCCTCTAGCGGCTGCCCGGAGACGAGGAGAAAGCGGATGCCGTCATCCCCCGCCTGCACCATGACCTCATCCCCGCGATCGAACAGCACCAGGGAGCGGTCCTGCGCTTCCGCCGGCGGCGCCGTATCCAGCCACGCCACCGGTTCGGTCGGTACCGCCAGCGGACCGGAGGCGTTGCAAAACTTTCCCGCTCCGCCAAAGACATAGGCGAACGCGTGTCGCGTCGTTTCTATCGGCAGGCGTTTGCGTCGTCCGGGCGGCACCGACACATCCAAATACATCGGGTCGGCGGCAATGCCGTCCACCGGCCCTTTGGCGCCCCAGAAACTGCCGCAGACAATCCGAGCGGAGGTGCCATCGTCGTCGGTGACGACCGGCACATCCCCCGCCTGTACCTCTTGATACCGCGGCGGCGTCATTTTGATGGCGCTGGGCAGGTTGGCCCACAGTTGGAACCCGTGCATCCGGCCCGCCGCGTCTCCCTTGGGCATCTCCTGGTGGATAATGCCGCTGCCGGCGGTCATCCACTGCACATCCCCAGCGCCGATCGTGCCCTGGTGCCCAAGGCTGTCGCCGTGCTCCACCTCCCCGGCCAGCACATAGGTGATGGTTTCGATGCCGCGGTGGGGATGCCAAGGAAATCCCGCCAGGTAATCCGCCGGGACGTCGTTGCGAAAGTCGTCCAGCAACAGAAACGGATCGAACTCCCGCGTGTTGCCAAACCCGAACGCCCGCCGCAGGTGCACGCCCGCGCCCTCCAACGTGGGTTTGGACTGAATCAACCGCTTGACCGGCCGTAGCGACATGCGGACCACCTCCCTCAGCAGTTTAGCGCCCTAGGCCCTTCCTCTTAGCCGCCCGGTGCGCACTTGGCTTGCGGATGGGCTCTCCCGGTCCGGCCTTCCGAACCAGCCGCCAGAGCCTAAGCCGCGACTAAAGTTTCCCCGCGCGCGGCCGATACTCCGCTTGGCATGTCCCGCGCCATCCCAGCCGCGTCCCCTCGCTCCCGGCCGGTCCGATCCCGCCCACGGCGCAGCCGGCGCGGCTCCCCGCCGGTTGCGTGGGGCAGTTTGATCGAAGGAGCGCCCTATGGCGTTTACCGATCCACGCCCGGCCGACGGAGATTCATAGACGTCAATCCCGCCTTGGTGGCGATGTTGGGCTATTCCTCCAAGGCGGATTTGTTGCGCGCGGATCTAGCGCGGGACATCTATGTCCGCAGCGGCGACCGCTCCGCCGTCATCGCCGCCATCCTGTGCCGCACCGAAACTAGCTTCCAAACCGAGGTGTCCTGGCGCCGCAAGGACGGCCTGGTGCTGGACGTGGTTCTGCACGGGCGGCGCCTCAGCCGCCCGCGGCGGGGCGAGCCCCTGTTTGAGGTGATGGCCGAGGACGTGACCGCGCGCCGCCGCGCCGAGCGCGAAACGGCCGCCGCCCTGAAGCTGCAATCCGACTTCGTCAGCTTCGTCAGCCATCAGTTGCGTACGCCGCTGACCGGAATTCGCTGGATGCTGGAACTGGCGCAGCAGACCCCGGGATTGCCCGAGGAAACGGCGCAGTGTCTGGCGGATGCCCGCCAATCCGCCGACCGGCTGGTGGGGCTAATCGCGGACATGCTGAACGTGGCGCGCTGCGAATCCGGCAAAACGCGCTGGGTGCCGGAGGAAGTGGATCTCGCGGAGCTGACCGCCAGCGTGATGCACGAACTGCGCCCGCAGGTGGAACAACGGGAGCACCAAATGAGCTTCCGTCCGGATGCGCACGTTCCCCGCGTGCAGGCCGACGCCAACCTGCTGCGCCAAGTCATGCTCAATCTTTGCTCCAACGCCATCAAGTACACGCCGGTCGGCGGAGAAATCACGATCACCGCCGGGCTTCGCGGCGCGGAAATCTGGTGGTCCGTGCGGGACAACGGCATGGGTGTCCCGCTGGAAGCGCGGAGCCGGCTGTTTGAAAAGTTCTTTCGCGCGGATAACGCGCACACCGTGGAAACGGAGGGTACGGGTTTGGGGCTGTATTGGGTGCGCCGCATTCTGGCCCAAGGCGGCGGGCGGGTCTGGTGGCAGCCGGCGCCGGCGAAGGGCGGCGCTTCCGCCAGTCCCGGCAGCGTCTTCACCTTCGCCCTGCCGCTCCAGCCCACGCTGGTGCAGGGGGTCGCGCAGTGAGCCACGCCACCATCTTGCTGGTCGAGGATGACCGCATTCTCCGCCGCGCCTGCGAAACCGGTTTGCGGCAGCGCGGCTGGAACGTCGTCACCGCCGAGGACGGCGAGCGCGCGCTGAGCTTGGCGTTTCTGCAGCGCCCGTCCTTGATCCTGTTGGATCTCCTGATGCCCAAACTGCCCGGATTGGAGGCGCTGCGTTTGCTGCGCTCCGACGCGGCCACCGCCCACATCCCGGTCCTGATCCTATCCAACTCCTCGCGCCCGAGCGACCGCGAGGAGGCGCAGCGCCTTGGAGCCAAGGAATATTTCGTGAAGTCCGAATTTTCGCTCCAGGCGCTGGGCGAGGCCGTCGCCCGCCACCTGGAAGCCGCAACCGCGGAGGAGACACCGTGAACCCGAATCGCAACGCCCCGGCGCCGCCGCCCGCGGCGCCCAGCCCGTCCCGGGCCAAAATCTTGCTCGCCGAAGACGATCGCTTCTTGTGCAAGGCGGCCAGCGCCGCCCTGCGGCGCAAGGGCTGGGAGGTCGTGGTCGCGGGCGATGGCGAGGCGGCGCTGGAGGCCGTGCGGGCGGGCGGCGTGGACCTGGTCCTGCTCGATCTGATTTTGCCGCGGCTGGATGGCTTCGAGGTTCTGGCGCGGCTGCGCCAGAACCCAGCCACGGCGCGAA
>JAKAUF010000351.1 GCA_021827785.1 Acidobacteriota bacterium
GGCCCATGCGCATGGCCGCGGTGAATTCCTGGGCCCAGGCCTCAATCCGCTGGCCGCCTTCGCTGGACTTTTCTGCCAGGCCGGTCGCCGACGCCATCTGCGCCATGATCGCGCCGTAGATCAGAACGTCGCCCAGGGACAGCAACGGGAATGGCGTGCCCTCGGGCACGGCCAATCGGCGCGGCTGCGCTAAGGCCGCCGCGATTTCAGCGGCCAGGTCCCAAATTCTCCCCGGCCGACCCTCGGATTTGCGCATCTGCCGCCCTGCAAGCTCGCCCAGGCTCTCATGCCCGCTGCCGCTGCTTGCACCGCAGATTGCCCTCTGGCCTGGCGCGAACCACCGTCCTTGGCGGCGTTATTTGCGCGGGCCTGCGGCTACCGTTTTATGCGTCTCCGCCGCAAGCGCCGCTCGCGCCTGCTTTAGCGCCGCCCCGCCGAACCTGTTCCAGGGGACGAACCGAAGGAATTCTTTTGGCCGCGCCTTGAGCTGGGACGCGAGCAGCCGCGAAAACATCGGTGCGACCTGAAGCCCTGTGTAGCCCTGGCCCACATAGCTTTTTTCCCACGCCGCCTTGTAGCCGAACATCTGCGACGCCGCAAAAAAGGCTGGCAGGTATTTCGGGTGCGCCACGGACAGTTTCGCCACGACCGCAAAATAAGATAGGAACAGGTCAGCGTTGCCGGCTGGACCGCCGTTCCGGCATCCCTCCAGGACCAGTTCGTCCTTGGGGTAAACGGTGTTGTACGCGCCCATGATGTCCCACGCAGTCTCAGCCCCCGGCATGCTCGTGACCCACAAGAACGACATAAAGTCGCCGATCCCACGCGGCATCGAATTTAGCAGCGCCCTGGCGCCGTCCGGAGCGCCGAGCTGATAAAGGCGCAGCGCCCGCACCGCCTCCTCCGAATAGCCGTCGCAACCTGCGTGGAACGCCTTCTCCAGCGCCGCCACGCTCGGCGCTTTCCCGAGCTGGTACAGACGAAGGCAGCGGTCGCGCGCCTGGCACGGATCGGGAGCCGGGTTCCTCTTCGCCGGGACCTGCGCGGCACAAAGCGAGGCTAGCGCCCCGGCGACCGAGCACGCCCAAAGGGCCTTCCAATGTGCCTGCATCACCGGCTGTCGCCTCCCAACACGTTCGGATGTTTTCCTATGTACTGAGCGAGCGCCTTGCAGCCCACAGTGCCCGTCTGCGCCTCGCACTTTTCCTCAGCACCCCGGACCCAGGTGCGAACGTCCTGCTGGTTATTCTTCACCTGGAGGTAATGCAATGGGTCGCTAGGGTGGGCGCGGAGCCACCCATTGATATCAAGCATCCCCTGATTGCAGGTCCGCACGCAGCCGTTTGTGAGAGACAAATACCCCATCCAGGGAAAGCCTTCCCTGCCACCGTGGAGGCCGACACCCGTCGCCAAGCTGGCCCTTCCCCAAAATACCGTATGGGCTCGGATATGAACGATGCCACCCGGGCCGTAAGCGCTTGATGGGGAGCCGCCGAGGTGCATCCTCGCCCCATTCCGATCGACAGGTCGGATCGCATACCTCCCGTCAGGCAGCGGTCCAGCGGTAAGCTTCGTGCCGATCCGTAGGGCAACCCGATTTGCCGCACGCCAATGTCCGACCACCGCGCCGCCGTGGGCCACGAGATAGATCACGTGGGCGGCGCCGTCATAGACCAAATGGGAATGCCCCGTCGGGTCGGTCGCGCTGGCTGGATTGTCCATCAAATAGACGTAAAGGTCGAGGCTTTGCGGATTGACAAAGTTGGCATAGGGGACTGCCGTGGGCGCCGGCGACCAGTCCGGGACCATCCACCGCGCCCAGGCGGAGGTGTAGTACCGCGCCGGAAAATCGTCCAACCCGGTCTCCGCATCGTGCTGCTGGCCGGTGAACTGCAATGGCGTTGGGCTGCCCGCACAGCTCATCCCCTCGCCGAAGGGCCCGCTGGTGCATTCCGACTGCTCGTAACCGGCGAGGGTCGCGCTCATGCGCAGCGTCCCCAGCCAGTCCGAATAATCAAAATACGTCGTGTTGTTGACGTAGGTGGCAATGTGCCGCCCATCGGCGAAGATTTCACTGCGGTATCCGCCGCCGTTGGAGCTGAGCTCGACCACCGCTCGACCGGCGGGACCGTAGAGGTAATACCAGGCCACGCCGCCGACGCTCTTTTCCACCCGCTGGCCAAAGGCGTTGTAGACGTACTGGATATTGTTGTTGTCCGCCGTGGCAATGCGGTGCTGCGCGTTATACGTGTAGCTGTGCCCGGCGGCGTCGGACAGCAGGTCGCCGGAGGCGTCATAGCTGGCGCCGACGATGTGGTTGTTGTCGTCAAAGCTCAGCTGCGCCGCGCTCCAGATGGTCCCGGCAATCGCGTTCTCCTGCCAGCGGTTGCCGAAGCGGTCATAGACATAGCCGGCGGCGTTCGTGGGCGACGCGCAATTGGTCTCGCACGCCTCGACCAGCCGGTTCAGCGGGTCATATTCGTACTGCCACTGCCCGTTCACGCTGTCCGTGGCGCCGGTGACGTCGCCGTCCGGGGCGTAGGTAATGCCGGTCACGCTGTAGGCGCCCGAACCTTGGCCGTTCTGACCGCCGGTGAGCGAAGAGCCCGACGCCGAGGCGGAAAAGCTCGGCGAAGAGAACTGCCCGGGGTCCCCGGTCGCCGAGGAAGCCGAAAGCGAGTAATTCGTGCCCGCCCCGGTGCCGCGCGCCGTGATCGCCACCGAACTGCCGCTGGCCGTGGCCGTCGCGTAGGTGGAGTTGTTGTTGATGGCGGTGGCGAGATTCGCGGCCACGGTCGAGGTGCTGTCGTTTTGGCCGTAGCTGGCCGAAACCGCTTGGCCGTTGATGACGGCCGAGACCGTGCCGTAATCGTAATCCGTCACGTCGGACCCGCCGGTCATGGCCGAGCCGGATAGGGAGCCGTAAAATGAGCAGGCGGTCCAATAGCTGGTGCTGTAGGTGCAAGAGGTCCCCAGCGAATAGTTGACGCCGGTGCCGATGCCCTTGCTGGTGAGCGTCACGGTGGCGCTGCTCAGCGAGGCGGTCACGGGCATGGACCCGTCGTTATTGACCGCGCTCGCCAGCGTGCCGGCCACGCTGGAGGCGGTCGGACCCTGGCCGTAGCCCGCGCTGGCGGCGACCCCGTTCACCGTGAGGTTGACCACGCCCTGATTGTAGTACCAGGTGTAGGTGCAACCGATCTCGGGGGTGGCGCCGCCCGAGGGGCTGGATTTGTGCGGGGTGTGCCGCGGATGTGACGCAACCCCGCCGCCCATCGCAGTGTTTCGCGGGATTACGCGGTAGCACCCGGCGGCCATGACGCGGGCGGGGTGAGGCCCCACGCCATTGCCGCGTATTCTATTTGGCGTTAACTGGCACCTTCCGGTAGTACCTCGTCGCCGAAATTGACACGGTAGGGGCCAGCGGTTCCAGCCCGCCCGTGCCTTCCACGCGGTACCCGCCGGGGCCCGTGCCTAGGATTAACGAAGCGCGGCGCCCCGACCGCAGGCGCGGCTGGGCCCGCGCCCGTCGTCCGTTTGCGGCCCGCGAACCGTGGTGCGGGGCGGCTGCGTTGCCCGCCCTGAGGCGATCAATGCGTTGCCGCGAACCGCCCGATCGGCCCCCATCCGGACGCTGCTCGGCGCCACCCCTGAGCGCCTAGCGTGCCGCCGTTGCCGGCGCCGGCTTCGGCTCCAGCAATAGCAGCACCGCGCCGATCACGGCGAAAAGCACCGTGGCTCCAAGGAAATCCAAGCGTGAGTGGGGGCCGGCCTGCGCCGCCTGCACCCCCATCACCGCCGCATGCGCCAGGCTCGACCAGGCGGCGAAAGCAATCAGCAGGCGGTATGGCGCCGGCGTCCGGGCCGCCAGCAGCAAGAAAATGCCGAGCATGAAATACACGCTGGCGAACATGGCCGTGACTTCATTGTGGCCGGGCAGCCGCCACGCGGCATGCCACAACTCGCCGACGATTCCGTAAAAGCCCGGCACGCCGGCGAAGAAGAGGCCGACCAGAACCAACCAGACCCGCAGCGCGCGATCGCGCATGACCACCTCCAGCAATTTCAACGCCGTCAGTGATTACGGATTCCAGGGCCTTAGGATTTCACTTTCTTCCGGCCCAGGGCCAGGGCGGGGAACCACGGCGCGGCGGCCGGGCTGGGGCGGGCTGAGGTCCCCGCCCCAGCCGGCGCGTAAGCGGGACGCGCGGCGAACCCGGGGCCCCCAACGCGCAGCGGCGCGCGTTGGGGTGGGCAGCCGCGCTGGGGCCCGCGCCAAGCAATGGAGCCCGCTGGGGTCCAGGTACTTGCGGCCAATCTCCCGTATCCTATAGTCATGCCCGGCCGCAAAGACCCCGGCGCCGCTTTGGCCCGGATCACGGAGTGGCTCCAGGCCGTCTACGGCCCGGCGCTGGTTTCCCTAACCCTCTACGGTTCGCGCGCCGAGGGCAATGCCGGCCGGCACCACGGCCCCGCCTCGGACGTCAACCTGCTCTGCGTGCTGGACCAAGTCTCGGCCGAGAGATTGGCGGCCGGCGCCGACGCCTTGCGTTGGTGGCAGCGCCAGGGGCACAAGCCCATTGCCGTTTTATCCCGAGACGAAGCCCGCGACGCCGCCGACGTGTTCCCGATCGAATATCTCGATTTGCAGCACCATCGCCAGGTGCTGGCGGGCGAGGACTTCTTCGCCTCGGCCGGCAGCTTTCCCCGCGAGCATCGCCAGCAAGTGGAGCATGATCTGCGGGCGCAGTTGATGCGCCTGCGCGGCCGCTATCCGCTGGCGCAGGACGGCAAATCGCTGCGCCGCCTCATTCTCGAATCCAGCGGCACGTTCGTGACGTTGTTCCGCCATGCCTTGGCCGCGTTGGGCGAGCCCTTGGTGATGGAGAAAGAGGAGGTCGCCACCGCCGCCGCCCGCCGCTTCGGCTTCAACCCGGAACCGTGGCTGCGGATCCTGCGCGCGCGCCACGGCCGCAGCGAACTCCCCAAGGACCGCGCCCAGCTACAACCGATTTTCGCCGCCTACCTGGAATCCATCCAGAGCGTGGAGCGGCAATTGGAGACCGCATGAGCTTTTCTAACTCGTCCCACCCCGCTGCCTTCCCCGGCTTGAGCCGCCACGAGCGCGGCGCGGCCCGCCCCTGGCTGATCGTGCTGATCGTCATTCTGGTGGTGCTGTTCGCCAGCGCCGCCAGCTATACCAGCCGCTACAACCATATGGTCGCCCTGCGGGAGAACGTCAAGCAGCATTGGGCCCAGGTGGATGTCGTCATCCGCCGCCGCGCCGACCTGATTCCCAATCTGGTCGCCACGGTTCAGGGCTTTGCCCACCATGAAACCAAAGTCATTGGCGAGATCACCAAGGCCCGCGCCGCCCTGGGCGGAGCGCAAACCCCGGGCCAGGAGATCGCCGCCAATGATGCCCTCGGCGGCGCCGTCGGCCGGCTGCTGGTGGATGTCGAGAACTACCCCAATTTGCGCAGCAACCGGAATTTCATGGCGCTGCAAGATGAGCTGGCGGGAACGGAAAACCGCATCGCCATCGAACGCCGCAAGTACGATCAGGCGGTGCAAGCCTACGATACGTACGTTTCCACGTTCCCCAACAACTTCATCGCCAGCGCTTCCGGCATGCGCTACAACCAGAATTACTTCCACGCGGTCAACGCCGCGCAGCGCAAAGTGCCGGTGGTCAACTTCAACCACTAATCCGCGGCTCGTGGGGGCCGCGCCCGTTGCCCGGGCGCAAGGCAGACGTGGGAAGGCCGCCAAACTCCCCGCGCGCTCGCGGCGCGGAGAAGAGTGGTGCGGCGGGCGGGGTACGAGAAGCGGCGCGGCTCAGGTTACGCGTCAGCGGGGCAGCGCCCCGCGCCGATCCATTAGCAATTCAGCAACCGGCGCGGGCGGGCGTGCCCGCCGCTAATGGCGGGCGCGGGCGGCGGCCATGGTGCGGAGCTGCACCAGCACGCGGTTCATTTGCGCCAGTCCCAGGTGGGAAACCATCGGCGCCACCTGCTGGACGAAGCTGTCGCCGAGCAAATCGCGGAGTTCCCTCGGGCCCAGCCGCGAGGGCTTGGCGGGCGTCAATCCCGCCTCGCCGTTCCCGGTGCAGGCCAGAAGGTCGGCGACGCTGGTAGCCATGGCGTCGGCCAGCCGTTCCAGGGAAGCGATCGTGGGCGTGGCTTTGTCGTTTTCGATCTTGCTGACGTAGGTCCGCGGGACGCGCATGCGCAGCGCCAATTCGCGCTGGCTGATGCCGAACCGCCGGCGCATGGCGCGGATGGCGCCCGCCACGTCGGGCAAATCTTCGTCTTCCGGAGCGTAGCTGGGGAGGTCCTGCGCCGGTTGCGGCAGGGAGGGCACGTCCAGCGCCGCCCAACAGCGGCGGCAAAGGTTATTGTGAGTGCGAAACTGGACGAGGTTGCAGTGCGAACAGCGAAGCACCTCGCGGGCTTCGGTGGTGGGTGTGGTACTGCTGGTTTGAACTTCCATGTGCCGGGGCGGAGGGCCAGAGCGTCCGGCGACTCCTACTCTCTCTTTTTCAATTCATTCTTGTCAAGCATTTCCTCCCGCTCACTCCGGGAATTTCCCGATGACTGCCGGAGAAACTACCTGAACTGGCCCTATCTTGCCGAAAATCGTCAAAAAGCAATACGTCCCTGGGTACAGGTATCCCAAAAATACCGGGACGCCGTAGCGTCTTTTGGCGCGATCTTCGCGGCGCCGCAGCGGTATTGCCGGCCGGGGCCGGGCCTTTTGCGTCGGGGAAAGGGCCGGGGCGGGAAGCAGGGAAAACTCTCCGTGCGCTCCCGGCGCGAAGAAAAACGCCGCGCCTCGCCCACCTAAAAGAAACGCGCCGCCCCAGCGCCGCCTAAGCGGCCCAACGCGCCGCGCCATGCGCCCAGCAACCACCGGGCAGCGCCTCGCGCCCAGCAACCGCCGGGCCGGGCATGCGGGGTTGCGCCGCGCCAGTCAAGGAGGGCTGGGGTACGCGCCAAGCAAAGCGGGGCCGGGCCCGCGCCTAGCAAAGCGGGGCAGGGGTACGCGCCAAGCAAAGCGAGGCTGGGGCCCAGCGCCTAGCATTGTCGCCCTGGAATGAAGCGCGGCGGTGAGGAAAGCGTCGAGCGGAGAGCGGGTGAGGCGGGAAAAGTGGTACGGTGCGGAGGGGGAACGGAATCGCGGCGGCGGGTAGAAGGCGGGAGGCAGAGGAATGCGCGGGGCGCAACGAGCCGCGCCCCGCAATACCGGCTGCTCGCGGGGGCCGCGCCTTTTGCTCGGGGAGCAAGGCGGGCGCGGAAAGGCCGCGAATTCCGTGCGCCGCAGGCGCGTTGGCAATCCCTGCGGTCCGCCCCCGGCAAGCGACGCGGCGCGGCCCCCAAAGCCGGTGCCCCCAACGCGCAGCGGCGCGTGTTGGGGTGGGCAGCCGCGCTGGGGCCCGCGCCAAGCAATGAGCGGCTAGCGGTCCGCGCGCACGCTGGCAACGTGGATTTGGCCGTGACTCATCGTGCCCCGGACCATGACCCTCTTGCCGGCCAGGCGATACAGGTCCTTGGCGTGGCCATCGAGCTGATACACATGCGTGCCGACGGCGAGCGCATAATGGGCGCCCATCTTGATGCAGCCGCGGGTGCAGCTGGTGGGATTGGCTCCCTTCGGGTGGTGCAGGCCGCAGTGCGTGTCCGTCACCGTGCCGACGTAGGTTTTGGGCGCCGCCCACAGAGCCAGCGGCATGGCCATCAAGGCCGCAAATACCGTTGTGATCAAGCGAGTCCGCATTGGTTCGTCTCCTTAGGTGATTCCGGCGCCGCGCCAAAGCGACGCCTCATAGCCAAGATGCGCGACGAAGGCGAAAGTGGCAAATCTTAAGCCGCCCGCCGCTGGGCCGCCAACACCTCCCGAATCTCCCCCGCCAATTGCCGCACCGATTCCAGCCGCTGCCGCACCTCAGCCGGCATCCGGCTGCGGCTCGCTAAGGCGAGCTCCGCGTGGCCCAAAATCCCCGTTAGCGGGTTATTGATTTCGGCGGCGGCGCGGGAGGGTAGCGGCGCGCCGGCGTCCTGGTCCAGCCGTCCCCGCAGGCGGAGCAATTTCAAGATGCCCAACTGCTGCCGCAACACCAATTGGATCTGCGCCTTGCTGGCGGTGCGGGGGATGACGTCCACCACGCCGGGCTGCATCGCCTCCGGGAGCGGGCTGGCGCCGCTAGCTAGCAAAATGATCCGCGGGTGAGGCGGCGCCGCCGGCGCCGGCAGGCATTCCCACAGGCGATCGTCCAGCAACCACAATTCGTATTGTCCGGCCTCTGGCGGCACGGCGCCGGCCGTCACGCGGCACTCCGCCGCCAAGCGTTCGGCCGCCGCGCCCACGCGCGCCCGTTGCAGTTCATCCCCGGTGAGCAGAAAAATGTAATGCACCATACGATCTCCCAATCGAACTCACTCCCATCCCCATTCGCCGCCCAACTGACGGGTTGACCGCCGCACCGGCTCCCGCCGCCGACCAGCCGCCCACCACCCGCCACCTAGGCTCCGACGGGGGTGCGATATTCCTTCAACTTGCGGTACAAAGTGGTCTTGCCGATGCCGAGCTTTTTCGCCGCCAGAATCTTGTCGTCGCGGGTCTTGACCAAGGCCTCCTCGATCGCTTCCCGTTCCACCACGGCCATGGGACGGATGCCGTGGTCGGCCGCCGGCGGGATGGGGCCTTGGCGCCGCAAGGGCGAGGGCAGGTCGGCGATGTTCATCAGCGGCCCGGAACTCAGCGCCAGCGTGCGTTCGATGCAGTTTTCCAATTCGCGGACGTTGCCGGGCCAGTCATAGCTGCGCAACAGCTCCAGGGCGGCATCGGAAAAGCGCTTGCGCTGCGAGGCGGAGCGGAACTTGCCGAGAAAATGCTCCACCAACTCCGGTATGTCGTCGGGCCGCTCGCGCAGCGGCGGCAGCTTGATGCTGATGACGTTGAGGCGGAAGTAAAGATCCTTGCGGAAGCTGCCGTCCGCCACGGCTTGGCTCAGGTCCCGGTTCGTGGCGGCGATGATGCGCGCCTCCATGCGTACCCGGCGGGAGCCGCCGACGGGGCGGATTTCCCGCTCTTGAATCGCGCGCAGCAGCTTGATTTGCAGATCCAGCGGCAGCTCCGCGATCTCGTCGAGAAACACCGTTCCATCCTGCGCCACTTCCAGCAGCCCGGTGCGATTGGCCTGCGCGCCCGTGAAGGCGCCCTTGACGTGGCCAAACAACTCGCTTTCGATCAGCGACGGCACCAGCGCTCCGCAGTCCACGGGAATAAACGGCCGGTCCCGCTCCGGTCCGGTGTAATGAATGGCGCGCGCCACCACCTCCTTGCCGGTGCCGCTTTCACCCAAAATCAGCACCGGGTAGCGATTGCGCGCCACCTTGCTGATCAGCCGGAAGACCCCCTGCATCGGCGCGGATACGCCCACCAGGCCGTTGCTAAACGGCGGTGCGGCGGCGCGCGCCGGCCGCGCCGCGTGGCCGACGCGGCGGCGCTGCGCCAGCGTCTGCAACAGCACTTTGAGTTCCTCGCCGTCAAACGGCTTGGTGAAATATTCGGCGGCGCCGTGCTTGATCGTGGCCACCGCCGCGCCCACCGAGCCTTGCGCGGAAGTCACGATGACCGGCAACCCCGGTTGCAACTGCAGTACCCGGGCTAGGAGTTCCGTGGTGGGCGGACCCGGAAGCTGCGTATCCAGCACGAGCACGTCGGGAGGGTTCCGGCTCAGCCCCGCCAATAAATCCTCCGCGCTGGCGCAGCCGCTGGCATCGAACCCGATGCTCTGTGTCCAGCCGATACTTACCTCCCGGACCACGGCGTCAGGATCGGCAATGACTACCTGGGGAATTTCGGACATGCTCCATTCTCCTTAGTGAATCTGCACCGCTCTGGAATGCAGCCGGCGGACCAAACCTGCCCGCTGGGGGGGGACGGCGGAAGCCCATGACGCGGGGGGAGTTAGGAGGATGCGGCCGGGGCGTGGTCGGCCGCGCGTGGCCGCGCCGGTGTCAAACTAGGAAGAGCAGTCCCTATTCGGCACCGGTTGCGGGGGCCGCGCCTTTTGCTCGGGGAGTGAGCCAGGCGCGGAAGGGCCGCGAAATTCCCCCGCGCCGCGCCAATCTAGGCGGGACGCCCCGCCGAAGGCGGGGCTGGGGCCCGCGCCAAGCAATTGGAGCGGAGCGTGGCTGGGGGGAGCGGGAAAGCCGGCGGCGCCTGGGGGGCGGTGCGGGCATCGCCCCCGGCCAACTGGGCATGCGCGGTGGCGTCGCGGTGGCCGGGAGGGGAGAACGGCGCGGAGCAGAGGGGCGTAGTAGAGTTTGGCTATGACCAAGGCGAGGGTATTGGTGGTGGATGACGAGGCCAATGAACGCCAGGGCCTCACGGAATTGCTGTCGGCATGGGGGTATGCCGTGGACAGCGCCGCCGATGGCCAGCAGGCGTTGGAGCGGGTTGCGGCCGCGGCGCCCGACGCCGTGATCACCGATATCCGCATGCCGCGCATGGATGGATTGGAGCTGTTGCGGCGGCTGCGGCAGGATTGGGGCGAGTTGCCGGTGCTGGTGCTCACCGGCCAAGGCTCGAAGGAAGCCGTGGTGGAATGTCTCCGCCTGCACGCCAACGATTACATCGAGAAGCCCATTCGCGGCGACGATTTGAAACAGCGTCTGGCGGACCTGGCGTTGGCGCCGCCGGTGAAAAAGGACGGCGGCGAGGAGGAGGAGTGGGAGTTCGTTGGCGACTCACTGCCGGTGCGGGAAATTCGCCAAGTGATCCGCCAGGTGGGGCCCACCACCGCCAGCATCCTGATCACGGGAGAAAGCGGCACCGGCAAGGAGGTCGTGGCCCGGCTGATTCATCAGCAGGGGCCCCGGCGGGAGCGCACCTTTATCGCCGTCAACTGCGCGGCGATACCGGAAAGCCTGATGGAGAGCGAGCTGTTCGGGCATGAGCGCGGCGCATTCACCGGCGCCGTCGAGCGGCGCGCGGGCTGCTTCGAGCTGGCGGAAGGCGGCACCCTCTTGCTGGACGAAATCGGGGAGATGCCGCTGCCCACCCAAGCCAAGCTGCTGCGCGTCTTGGAGGACCGGCGGCTGCGCCGCCTGGGCAGCAAGGCGGAGTTGCCGGTCAACGTGCGGGTGCTGGCCGCCACCAATAAGGATCCGGAACAGGCCGTGGCGTCCGGCCAGTTGCGCAGTGATTTGTACTACCGCCTGAACGTCTTCCAGCTCCACTTGCCCCCATTGCGCGACCATTTGGAGGATTTGCCGGCGCTGGCGGCGAGCTGGGTGCGGCGGCTCAACTCCCGCCACGGCCGCCGCGTGCAGGGCTTGTCGCCGGAGATGCTGGCGGTGCTGGCGCGCCATAGCTGGCCGGGCAATGTCCGGGAGCTGCGCAATACGCTGGAGCGCGCGCTGATCGTCTGCGAGGGGGCCAGCTTGGAACCACGCCACCTGCCCCCCGGCTTCGCCCGGGCGAAATCTCCGCTGGTGGATGACGCCCACAGCGTCCGCATCCCGCTGGGGGCGACCGTGGCCGATGCGGAACGGCTGCTGATCCTGCGCACCCTCGAGGCCGAGCGCAATAACAAAACGCGCGCCGCGGAGAAGCTCGGCATCAGCCTCAAAACCTTGCAGAACAAGCTCAAGGAATATCAGGCCCGGCCCGCTTCCGACGCGCCGCCGGCGCCGGGAGAGCTGGGCGCGCATGGCGGCTAGCGCCGAAGCCGGACAGCCGGCGGAACCGCAGCGCCGCGATGGGCGGTTCGGGTTCCGCCTGAAGACGAAGCTCACCGTGGGTCTGTCCCTGCTGGTGTTGCTGGTCGTCGCCAGCATCAGCTTTCTCTACATCACCAGCCTGGTGCGGGCCCAGATGCTCGACATCTACGCCCATGCCGACTTCGTTTCCCGGACCGTATTCAATGAAGTGCGCCAGGAGATGAACGCCGCCTCCGCGGCGGGCCTGGTGAATCTCCGTCAGCCGCAAAAGGCGCAGCAGTACCTCGCTCAGCTGAACCAAAGCGCTCCGCTGGCGGCCCTGATGAGTTCCGCCATCGGCTATCCGGTGAACAGTTCGATCCGCGACGTGGCGGTGGTGAATCCGCAAAACGTGGTCTTGGCGGACTCCGATCCGGAGCTGGTCGGGCAGGTGTTGGGCCCGCGGCCCAGCCTCGCCGCCATCACGCACGGGGGCTGGTGGCGGCAGTTCCGGGCCATTTTCGGCCAGGAGCGGATCTACGAGGTGGCCTTGCCGATCGCGCTGGGGGCGCAGCGGCTGGGCGCCATCCGCGTCGGAGTGGATACGGCGCTGGTGCAGGCGGCGCTCTCGGCGCGCATTCATTCCATCATTTGGCTGGCGCTGCTGGTGGTGGGGTTGGCGACGGTGCTGGCGGTCGTGTTCTCCGACCTGGCGCTCTCCCCCCTGAATGCGGTGAGCGCGCAGTTGGACCGGGCCGAGCGCGGGGAGGCGGACCCGCCCCGCCGGCCCCGGTTCGGCCCGGAATTTGGCCAGGTCAGCTCGAAAATCGAGCGCCTCGGCCGGCAAATCCAGGACGCGCGGCAGGTCTACACCAGCCTGCGCGACAGCATGGCGCAGGTGCTGGAGGGCGTGGACGAGGCGGTGGTGCTGTTTTCTCCGGAGGGACGGGCGGTGATGGCGAGTCCGGCGGCGCAGCGCCTGCTGGGCGGGCCGGCCGAGGGCATCGTCGGCTTGCCGGTGGAGGAGATTTTCCCGGGGGACAACCGCCTGGATTCCGCCGTGCGCCGCGCGGTGCGGGAGCACCAGCCGCTGGCGGCGCAGGAGCTGGCGCGGGCGTCCTCCGAACGGTCGCTGCTGGTGCGGCTGGACCCATTGCGCGGCGAAGGCGCCGGCAACGGCGCGGAGACGGGCAGCGCCTTGCTGGTGCTGCGGGATCCCGAGCCGGTGCGGCGGCTGGAAAGTGAATTGGAGGTCGCGCGCCGCTTGAGCAATATCGGCCGCCTGACCCGGGGGGTGGCGCACGAGGTCAAAAACCCCCTCAACGCGATGGCCATCCATCTGGACCTGCTGAAGGCGAAGGCCCAGGGACCGGGGGTGGCGGGGCACTTGGACGTGATGCGGCGGGAAATTGACCGGCTGGACCGGGTGGTGACGGCGTTTTTGGACTTTACCCGCCCGGTGGAGGTGCGGCTGCGCCCCGCTTCTTTAGGCGACGTGGCGGCCAGCGTACGCGACTTGATGGCGGCGGATGCGGCGACCCAAGGCGTCCGCATCGAGGTGGACGCCCGGGAACTGCCGCCGCTATGGATTGACCGCGATTTGGTCGAACAGGCGCTGCTCAACTTGGTGAATAATTCCTTGCAGGCGATGATGGAGATGCAGCAGTCGGGCAACGGCGCGGCGCGGCCGCGGGGTCCCGCCCCACGGATCACGCTGACCGTGCGGCGCGATGAAGATGGCGCGGTGCTGCGCGTGCGGGACGAGGGCCCGG
The DNA here is from genome assembly GCA_021827785.1 of Acidobacteriota bacterium. Lineage (GTDB taxonomy): Bacteria > Acidobacteriota > Terriglobia > Terriglobales > SCQP01 > JAKAUF01. The sequence continues at coordinate 13,481 of JAKAUF010000351.1, forward strand.
GCGTGCCGGCGGAAGTGCGGGATAAAATCTTCGATCTGTATTTTTCCACCAAGCCGGAGGGCAGCGGCATCGGGCTGGCGCTGGCGGCGCGGGTGATGCAATTGCACAATGGTTCCCTGGAACTGGAACCGGAGGGGCCGCCGGGCGCCTGCTTTTGCCTGCGCTTTCCCTGGCGCGCGGAGGGCGGAGCGGCGACCGCGGCCGGAACGGAGGGAGATTAAGGATGGCCATGAGAGCGGCATGGGTCCATCGTTCCGCGCGGCCGAGCCCCGGCTCGGCTGGCGCCGGCAGGTGGCGTTTCGCCGCGTTGGCCATGGCCTGCCTGTTGCCTTGGGTGGAGGGCGGATGCTTTTTATTTCCCCGCGCCAAGCCGGTGCCGCCCACCCTGGTGCTGACCCAGCCCATCATCCTCAGCACGCCGGAGGTGACGGCGACGCCGCCGCCGCCAGCGCCGCCGCCCCAGGTGATCGTTTTAGCTCCGGAGAG
>JAKAUF010000191.1 GCA_021827785.1 Acidobacteriota bacterium
GCCCGCCGGCCAGAGCCGCGGCTGCCCGTTCCAGATGCGCGGCCTTCAGGCGCAGCGCCTTCTCCGCTGGACTTTGGGCGAGCGCCGCTGCTTGCTTCCGCAGGCGCCGGCGGAGCGCCGCCGCCTGCGCATGGCGGCGGAAGGTGAGCGCCATCTCCCGCATCAGCCCTTGCTCCAGCCGCAGTTGCGCCCGCAGCGCCGCCGGGGAGGCGTGGACGCGAGGGTCAAGCCGGACACGCAGCGGCTGGGTGTAGCTGTGGCCATCCACCGTGAGCCGCACGGTATAGGCGCCGGGAATGGCAAAAGGCCCGCGCGGGTTCGCCGGCGTGTCGTGCGGCACGGCGTTGATGGGATAGTGGCGCCGCAGCGCCGGCGGGGCGGGGTAGCGCAAACTCCACACGACGCGGTGCATGCCGGCGCTGGTAGGCAATGGGCGCGGATGCGCCCGCCAGTAGGCAGCGACAACCGGCCATTGCACCGGGCGGGAGACGCGGGCAGGCAACGGTGCGCTGGAGAGTTGCCGCACCACTTGCCCATGGCTATTGGTGATCGTCAGCGTGACGATTCCATGCGCCGGCTGGGGCAAGTAATAGTCCAAGACGGCGCCCGCCGGCGGGTTGGCGCCATGGGGCACTTCCGGCGGGAATGGCGTGTCCTGATTGCGGTCTCGCGCCAGGCGCGTCGCCTCCTCGGGATGGAACAGGTAGGCGGTGGCGGCCGCCGCGGCCTGCCGCGCTTGGCGCAGCGGCGTCAAATCGTCCAGAATCCAAAACGCCCGGCCATACGTCGCCGCGACCAGGTCGTTTTGCCGAATGGCGAGGTCGCGCACCGACACCGTGGGCAGGTTGAGTTGCAAGGACTGCCAATGATCGCCGTTATCGAAGGAGACGAAGACGCCGTTCTCCGTGCCCGCGTAGAGCAAGCCCGGCTGTTTGGGATCCTCCCGGACCACGCGCAGAAAATCGCCGTTCGGAATGCCGGCGTCGGCGCGGGTCCAGGTTTTGCCGAAATCCGTGGTGCGATAGATTAACGGGGCAAAATCATTCAGCGTGTGCTCGTCCACGGCGACGAACGCCTCGCCCGCGTGGAAATGCGAGGCGGCGATCATCTCAATCATGGCCCCGTCGGGCACGGCGGGAGGCGTCACGTTGCTCCAATCCGCGCCGGCGTCCTGCGTCACCTCAATGACGCCGTTATTGCTGCCGGTCCAGATGACCCCACCATCGCGCGGCGAAGGCGCGATGGTGGAGATCGCCGGGGGATAATAGCCGCCCGGCTTCGGCCCGGTGCGCAGCGTCAAGTTGGGGCTCAGCTTCCGCCACGAGCGTCCCGCGTTCAACGTCGCCAGCACATATTGCGATCCCAGCAGCAGTTCCTGGGGGTTCGCGCGCGAAAACACCAGCGGCGGATTCTGGGCGAAATGGAGCTTGCGGTCGCCGGCTAGATCGGGCGAGACGTTCTGCACCACATGGTCCCGGCGGTTGATCCGCACCACGCCGCGGCCCGGACCACCGGCGTAAATGAGCCAGGGGTGCAAGGGGTCGGGAACGATATAGCCGAATTCGTAACCCGCCACGGCGTCCCAGTCGAACGGCGTGATTTCGCCATAGGCGCCGGCGCTGGCGGTGCCGACCGAGCCGCTGTCCTGCTGCGTGGCGTAAATCCAGAAGGGAAACTGGTCGTCGGTGGAGACGTGGTACATCTGCCCCGTGGGCTGGTTGTACCACGAGCTCCAACTGCGTCCGCCATCCATCGAGACGCTGGCGCCTTGGTCACTGCCCAGAATCATATCGGCCGGTTGGCGGGGATTGATCCACAACTGGTGGTAATCGTCGCCCCCCGGCGCGCCCTTGTAGGCGGCGAAGGTCTTGCCGCCATTCATGGACCGGTAGAGGCAGGTTTGGGCGACGAAGATCTCGTGGGGATCGCCGGGATCCACCCAAACGTGGCTGAAGTATCCGCTGCCCACGATCCTGGGGTCGGTGGTGATGCGGCGCCAGGACGCGCCGCCGTTATCGGAGCGGAACAGTCCGCCCTGCTTGGCGGCGACGATGGCATAGACGCGGTTGCCGTGGTGTCCGGGCGCGACCGCCAGTCCGATCCGTCCCAGGGCTCCGGCAGGCAGCCCACCTCCGGCGACACGGAGCCAGGTTCTGCCTTCGTTGCGGGAGCGATAGATGGCGCCGCCGTGCAGCACGTTGAAGCTGACACCTTGCAGCGGCGCGACATAATGCCGCCAAACCGCGGCGTAGAGAATCTTGGCGTCGCCCGGGGCCGCGGCCAGGTCCACGGCGCCGGCCGTGTCGCTGACGAACAGCACCTGGCGCCAGGTCCGGCCGCCGTTGGTGGTGCGGTAAATGCCGCGGGCATGGTTCTTCTCGAATTCGCGGCCCAGCGCCGCCACGACCACCAGGTTCGGATTCCGGGGATCAACAAAAATCGCCGGGATGTGCCGCGTGCCCGCCAGCCCGATGTGCCGCCAAGTGCGGCCTCCGTTGGTGGACTTCCACATCCCGTCGCCGTCGTTGGCGGCGTCGCCGACGTCGCTCACGTTGCCGGTGCCGACGTAGACGATCCGCGGATCGGAGGGCGCCACCGCCACGGCGCCGATGGAGGCCACGTGCGCGGCGTCAAAGATCGGTTTCCACACCCAGCCGCCGTCGGTCGTCTCCCACACGCCGCCGCCGGGAGACCCAAAATAATACACG
>JAKAUF010000028.1 GCA_021827785.1 Acidobacteriota bacterium
AGGGCCCCAGGTTGGCGGGAAGCTCCGCCAGGGCACGGTACGGCAGCACCTTGGGAGGACGGTTGACCGCGCGCAGCAGCACGATGGCCGCGGCCAAGAAGCCAACGGCGATGGCGAAGCGGCGGCGCATCATGCCACCGCTCCGCGCCCGTGGTCCGGGCGGCTGATCCCCGCCAGCAACCGGTGCGCCAGCAACAACAGGCCCAGCGCGACCGAGAACATCACGAATCCCGCCGACGCGTGCAGGGCGCCTTCCGCCCATTGCGCGCCAAAGTAGTAGGTCAGCACCCCAGTGGCGACAATGCGCACCCCGTTGCTGACAATGGCGATGGGGAGCATGAGCAGCGCCAGGGTGATGCGCCGCCACGGGCGCGGCTCGGCCAGATACGCGTAGGCGACGGCCAGAGCCAGCAGCGCGAACAACGAACGGACGCCGCTACAGGCCTGGGCGACGGCCAGGGTTTGACGCGGCAGGATGATCAGATTGCCTTCCCGCAACGCGGGGATTTGCAGCACATCCAGGCAAATCGCCGCCATCCGTGACGCCAACACCTGGAGCGGAAAGGTGATCTGGTAATAAATGATGGCCGGCAGCGGGATCATGAACAGCGCGTAGCCGAGCGGAAACCGCCAGGCGCGCAGGCGCGGCCAGCCGGCCAAGAAGACCGTCAGCCCGGCGATCATCAGCAGCAACGAGATGCGGCTGAGGAATAGCACCGCGCCGACGCTGCCGACGGCCAACAGCGCCAAGGCGGCGGCCATCAGCGCCAAGCCGCTGGGGCGCGGCGCCGGCGGCAGATGGCGCCAGCGCTCCCGGCTGCGCCAGACGAGCCATAACGCCAAGGGCAGCACCAGAAATCCATGGCTATAGTTCGGGTTGTTCCACCACTGGCGGACCAAGCCGGCCAACACTGGAGCGTAGAGGATCAGCAGCAATGCGCCCAGCAGCGCCGCGCCGGGCGTCACGATGGCATCGTGCCGCGGCTCAGGCCGTAAACGCGGCTGGGGCGGGGCGAACGGGGATGGACGATCCGTTGCGGACGCGGGGGACACAGCGAGGTTCATGGCAACTCCGATGAGCGCGCCGGCGGGCGTATGCCATGCCGCGCGACCGCCGACGCAGTCAGCGCGCGGCCGGCCCAGGCCCGGCGCGCCCAGCCACGCAGGGCGCGGCGGGCGTCCGGATCCAGGCCGATGCTCCAGCCCAGCAACGACAGCACGCAAATTTGGCAGAACATGGCGCCCGCCAACGCGGCGATGCCAGGGCCAGGCTGGGGAAAGCCGGGAATGCGCAGGATGAAGCCGGCCAATACGCCGACGGCCACGGGCGCCAAGAGCGCCTCGGACAGGTATTGGCGCAGCGGCACATGCGCCACGGACAACGTATAGATAGGCTGAACGATCAATTTGGCGGCGAGCAACGGTACGGCGGTGCCCAACGCCACGCCCACCAAGCCGTAGCGGCGGCCCCAGACAATGCTCAAAACGATGTTGGCGGCGCCCTCGGTCAGCGTGAGGTACCCCAGGAACCGGTGGCGGGCGATGGCCAACATCAGCAACTGGGAGGGCGTCTGCGCGTTGGCGACGATATAGCCGGACAACAGAATCAGCAACAGGATGTAACTGGAGGCGTAGGCCGAGCCCACCCAGGCGACGATCAGCGCGCGCCCATCCACGGCCAGCAGCAGGGACAAGAAAACGGTGGCCAGGGCCATGTACCGGGTGCTGCGCAGAAAATAGCGGCGCAGCTCGCGCCGGCGGCCTGCTCCCGAGATCTCGCTCAGCCGGCCTAGGATCGGGGAAGCGATGCCGGTGAGGATGGATTTCATATATTCGATCAGCCGGATCGCGATGTTGAACGGCGCGATCATGCTCATCACCAGCACGCGGCCGATGACCACCGCGTCGCTGTACGAGCGCAGCTGCTCGCCGCAGACGTTGAAGAAGGCGAAGACGCTATAGCCGAGGATTTCCCGGGCGCGGCGGCGGCTGGCCAAGCGCAGGTGAATGGAGGCGCGGGCATCGGCGCGGCGCAACAAATAGAGATTCAACAGCAGCGACGCGGCGGAGGCGATGCAGGCGGCGACGGCCAGCGCCACCAGGCCGTAGCCGGCCAGCAGCGCCGCCGCCATCAATGCCCCGCGGAGGACCACCGTGCACACCGCGCCGACGTTATACAAATCAAAGCGGCGCACCCCGCTGAGATAGCTGCCCAGCACGCGGGCGGGAAAGGTCAGCGCGAGGGATAGCCCGATCCAGGCGATGGTCCAAGCAAAGGCGGCGCGCGCGGCCGGCGCCAGGGAGAAGAACCGGGGAAGCACGAAGGCCGCCAGGGGAAGCACCAGCAGCAAGAGCGCCGACACCAGCAGCGCCAGCGCGAGCGCCGTCGCCAGCGTCACGCGCAGTTCCGTGGCGTCATCCGCGCCGTGGAAACGGGCGATGAAGTGAAACAGCGCGGTGCGCATACCGATATCGAGCAAGCCGTAATAATCCAGCAGCGACGCGGCCAGCACCCACAGGCCGAAGAACACGTCGCCCAGGCGGTGCAGCAACAGCGGCGTCAGCAGCAGCGACACCAAGCCGCTGATCATGAACCCAAACCAATTGGAAACGATGCTGCGGGAAATCATGGCCGCGCCGCCTTCCCGCGCCGGCCGGGGCGGCGGCGGGCGGCCCCGTGCGAGCGCTTGCCGGCCG
>JAKAUF010000258.1 GCA_021827785.1 Acidobacteriota bacterium
CGCGTGGAACACCATCGGCTTGCCATTGCGCATCACCTTCAGCGTGACGTGCGTCCCGGGAGCGCTCAGACTGGTCATCTCTTGCAGTTGGCCCGGACCCTTGATCGGCACGCCGTTGGCGGCGACGATGACGTCGCCCACCTTCAGCCCGATCTTGGCGGCTTCGCTATTCGCCTCCACATCGCTCACCAGGGCGCCGCGCGCGCTGGTCAGATTGAAAAATTTCATCTCGGAGGCGCTGATCGGCTCAATCATCACGCCCAAGTAGCCATGGCTGACTTTGCCGAATTTGATCAGATCTTCGGAAACCTTCTCGGCGATTTGGCTGGGAATGGCGAAGCCGATGCCGGCGAAGGCGCCGCTGGGGGTGTAGATGGCGGTATTGATGCCCACGACGCGGCCGCGCACGTCCACCAGCGGACCGCCAGAATTGCCCGGATTGATCGGCGTGTCGGTCTGGATGTAATCGCCCAGGGAGCGCAGGTTACTGCTCAACCGGGGCCGGCCCAACCCGCTGACAATGCCGGTGGTGACGCTGAACTGGAATTCAAACGGATTCCCCACCGCCATCACCAGCTGCCCGGGCTGTAAATTCCCGGAATTCCCCCACGGCAAATTCGGCAAATCGTTGGCGTTGATCTTCACCACCGCCAAGTCGGTCAACGGGTCGGCGCCGACCACTTTGCCGGCATAGGATCTGCCGGTGGTGGTCAGCACGCGCACGTTGGTGGCGCCCTTGACGACGTGATTATTGGTGACGATGTACCCGTTGGGAGAAACGATCACGCCGCTGCCGACGCCATATTCCACCTGGGGCGGCATTTGCTGCGGCTCCTGGCCGAAAAATTGCCCAAAGAACTGCTGCATCGGATTGGAGCTGGCATTGACCTTCGAGGTGACGTGAATCTCAACCACGGCCGGCTCAACCTTTTTGGCCAGCGCCTCCAGAGCCTGGGAATAGCGATTGAGAAAATTCGCCTGTGGCCCGCTCATCGGGGCTTGGTTGGAATGCGCCCCAGCGGGATCCAGCAGCGCCTTATTGATGCCGTCGTTCGGCGCCTGCATGCGGTAGAACGCCAACGAGCCGACCACGCCCGCGGTCACCAAAAGCAAAATCAAGATGCGACGATTCATATGCGCCAAACGAGCCATAGGCCGTTTTCCTCCCATTGCGTTGGATCCGTCCCCGCCCCGCAATGCCGCAAGCCGGGCCAAAAGGGCTAACGTTGCTTAGACGCGCCGCCGAAGCGATCGGCAGCCAAATTGTTCGTGGTTTTAGTGTACGCCCAAGTGCGGCGCCGGCTTCGCCGACAATGCCCGCGATCAATTCCCCGTCTGCTATACTGACGCAGCGGGATTCCCTCCCGCGGGAGGAAAGGCCTATCCCCTACGATCGTTCGCGTCGCATTCCCGAGCCCCGGACCCGCACCAATGAGCGCATCCGCGCTCGTGAAATTCGCGTCATAGACGAAACCGGCCAGCAGCTCGGCATTTTGCCGCCGCAGGATGCTCTGGCCATCGCCCGTCAAAAGGGGTTGGACTTGGTGGAGGTTTCTCCTTCGGCCCAGCCGCCGGTCTGCCGGATCATGGATTTCGGCAAGTACCAGTATCAGATGGAGAAGAAGGCGCGCGAGGCTCGCAAGCACCAACGAAACATCGTCATCAAGGAAGTCAAGTTCCGGCCCAATACCGATGACCACGACTATGAGTTCAAGAAGAACAACGTGCTGCGGTTCTTGGGCGACGGAGACAAGGTGAAAGCGGTGGTGCAGTTCCGCGGACGGGAGATCACCCACCGCGACATCGGCCAGCAGCTGATGGACCGGCTGCTGGGGGATGTCACGCTGGCGGCCAACGTCGAGTACCGGCCGCGAATGGAAGGCAACGCGCTAACCGCTATTTTGGCGCCGAAGAAATAACCATGCCCAAGCTGAAATCCCACCGTGGCGCGGCCAAGCGCTTCCGCAAGACCGGAAGCGGCAAAATTGTTCGCGGCCATGCCTATGCCCGCCATATTCTGACCACCAAATCCCGCAAGCGGAAACGCAAGCTGGATGCCGACACGCTGATTACCGCCGCCGACCAGCGGCGCGTCGGCCGCATGATTCCCTACAAATAGACCGTAGGGACACCGGGCCCCTCGCCGCATCGCGGCCGAGGGTGAGCTCACCGCTGGCCGCCGCCTCCCATAGCGGGAGATCGGTGCGGCGCCGGCGGAAACCGAAGAGGAGAAACCGATGCCCAGAGTCAAACGCGGCTCCCACCGCCGCAAGTTGCGCAACAAGGTCCTCAGCCGCACCAAGGGCTTTTACCTCACTAAAAGCAAGCTCTACCGCTCCGCCAAGGAAGCCAGCGACCGGGCGCTGAAGTTCGCCTATCAAGGGCGCAAGCAGCGCAAGCGGCAGTTCCGGGAACTGTGGATCGTGCGGATTGGCGCCGCCAGCCGGGCCGAGGGGCTCAGCTACAGCCAGTTCATGCACGGTTTGAAGCTCGCCGGCGTGGAGCTGGATCGCAAAATCCTCGCCGACATCGCGGTCGCCGACGCCGCCGGCTTCACCCGCTTGGCGGAGCAAGCCAAGGCGGCGCTGGCCGCCGCGCCCGCGGCCTAGGCCCGAGGTTCGGCCCGAAGGGTCATCCGTGGATCGCCCCGTGGACCGCTCGGCCCCGCTCCCACCGCTGGACCCGCTAACGGCGGC
>JAKAUF010000349.1 GCA_021827785.1 Acidobacteriota bacterium
AGGGAGAGGCCGGCGAGCATTAGGGCTTTCTCCCCAGCGCCACGTCACGGACATCGGCGGCGGCCAGAAGATTGAGCAGGCCGGAGGCGACCAGGAACATGGAACCGTAGTCGCCGGTCACGGTGTACAGGTTGCCGGCGCCGCCGCCCGCCATGCGGGCGATCATATAGGGCAGGCCGTTGCACAGGTCGCCGATCCAGCCCAAGATGTCGAGCAGGTTCTTGCCATTGACGGCGAACAGCTGGCCCTGCATGCCCAGCCCGAGCAAGAACATGGCGAAGATGCTGACGGCGATCAACGCGCCGCGAATCCACTTCCGCAGCAGCAGGTAGCCGAGCCCGGGCACCAGCCAACTGGCGACGCTGAGGGCGTTGGCGGCGGCGACACTGACCGGCTGAGACGCGGGCGGCGAAGCGGGAGTGATCTCGGTGGAGGACATCAGGCGGGCGAAGAGTTATTGTCCCATGAATGCGCCGGCGCCAGGCCTAGGCGCCGGTGAGGAACAAGGCGGCGACGATCTCGGTGCGCATCCCCGCCGCCGCTTCCCGGGCTGCTTCCAGCGTTTCCGCGTAGCGGTTTTCCCGCTTGGCCCGGTTGCGGCCGGGATGGTCATCATAGGCCGGCCCGACGATCGGGAGCTGATGCGGGTCCTTGGTCTTCCATTCATAAACGGCCCGGCCGGCGGCCAGGGCGGCGGGAATGTTTTCGACTTCCACTCGCTCAATAAACATAGGCTCTGGTTTAGAAGATTTCGAACTGCTCCTGATGGACCATGGGATCGGCCTTAATGGCGATCATCTTGCCGGTGAGCTGCTCCAGCTCATTGAGCAGCTTGGCATTTTTCGCCTTGAGGGCCTTGCCCACCTCGGGGTTCACGCGCAAGACCATGTCGTCACGGTCAATGGAGCGGGACATCTTGCGCACTTCGGTGTAAATCTCATTGCACACCGTGGTGATGGATTTGACCAGGCCGACGCCGGCGCAGTAGGGGCAGGGCGTGCCCAAGGTGCGCTCCAGGGACTGCTTGACGCGCTTGCGGGTCAAGGCGACGAGGCCGAAATCATTGAAGGCCAGCACCTTGGAGGGCGCGCGGTCGGCGCGCATGGCTTCCTCCAGCGCCTGCATCACCTTCTGGCGATTTTTGCGCTCGTCCATGTCAATGAAGTCCACGACGATGATGCCGCCAAGGTCGCGCAGGCGAATCTGGCGGACGATCTCGCGGATGGCGTCCACGTTGATTTTGACGATGGTGTCTTCCAGGCGATTGGACTTGCCGACGTACTTGCCGGTGTTGACGTCAATGGCGACCAGGGCTTCGGTCTGGTTGATGACGATGTAGCCGCCGCTTTTGAGCCACACCTTGCTCTTGAGCGCCTTGTCAATTTCCTCCTGAATGCCGAAATGATCGAAGATCGGCTCATCGCGGGTGAAGAGGCGCACGCGGGAGGCGAGGTCGGGCATGAAGTGGCCGACGAAACGGACCACGGCCTGATACTGGTCCTCGGAGTCAATCCAGATGTGGGTGAAATCGCTGGAGAGCTGATCGCGCAACGTGCGCTCGACCAGCCCGAGGTCGTGATGCAACAGGGCGGGCGCCTTGGCGTGATCAAAGTGCTGGCGGATATCGTTCCACAGATGGCTGAGGAAACGGATGTCGGCGATCAGGTCCTCATCGCTGGCGCTTTGGCCCGCGGTGCGGACGATGAAGCCGCCGGGCAGGTCCTGGGTGTGCTCCACTAACAGCCGCTTCAGGCGGGCGCGCTCTTCGTCGGAGGCGATCTTGCGGGAGACGCCGATGTGGCGGACGGTGGGCATGTAGACCAAATAGCGGCCGGGCAGCGCCAGATGGCTGGTGATGCGCGCGCCCTTGGTGCCCAAGGGTTCCTTGGCGATCTGCACCAGGATTTCTTGGCCGCTGTGGAGCATTTCGTTGATCAGTTTGGGACCGTGGGCGCGCTCGCTGTCGTCGCCTGCGCCGTTCACGGCGGGCTCGGCGGCGTTGTCGCCGGCGCTGTCGGGAAGGCGGCGGGGCGCGCGGCCGCGGCCGCCGCGCCGGCGGCGGCCGGCACGGGCTTCGAAGCGGGCGGTTTCCGCCGGCGGGCGCAGTTGCGCTTGGTCGGACGCGGCTTCGACTTCGGCCTCCCCGCCGGCGCCGGTATCCGCTGCCTCGTTCTCACCGGCCGCGGGGGCGGGCTGGGCGCTGATGCCGTCATCCTCGGTGGAAGCGGCGGAGGGTTCGGAATCCGCGCGCGCGGCGGATTCGGCGTCGCGAGGGATCTCTTCTTCGGCTTCGGCGGAGCGTTCGAACCGCTGGGCGGCGGCGAAGGTTTCGCGCGGCGAATCGGGTTGGATGCGAGAGCGGTCGAATTCCTGCCCGGCTTCGGCTTCCTGCTCGGGCTCGCTGGGCTCGCTCTCGCCCGCTTCGCCGGCGGGCGCCGGGGCGTGGCGGTACTTGGCCAGGGATTCGCCGGGAAGAGTGAACGGATAAGCTTCCCGCGACGGGCGGGCATGGGAGGGCGGCGCCGAGGGCTGCCGGCTGGGCGCGTGGACGGGTGCCGGAGCGGCGGCGGGAATCGGCTCGGGGCGGGCGGCGCGCTCCGCCGGGGTTGGCGGCGCGGCGGCGGCTTCCGGGGATGTGTCGGCGGCGGCTTCGGCATCCGGCGCGGCGGTGCTGGCGAACTTGGAATCGGGAATGC
>JAKAUF010000451.1 GCA_021827785.1 Acidobacteriota bacterium
GGCGGAACCCCGGCCGGTGAGCGGCGCCTAAGCCAGCGCCGCTAGTGCTTGGCGAAGATCGGCGAGCAAGTCCGCCGGCGCCTCCAGACCCACGCTGAGACGGAGCAGGTTCTCCCCAATCCCAAGCCGCTGGCGCTGGCGCGGGGAGACCTCACGGTGGGAGCTGATCACGGGATAGGAGATCAGGCTCTGGACATCGCCCAGGCTGGTGGCGTGCAGGCACAATTGCAGGCGATTCAAAAAGGCAAACACCTGGTCCCGGCCCGCGCCGCGTAGGGCGAAGGCCAGCACGCCGCCATACATTGCTCTGTCTTGGGCGCTATTTTGGGCGCTGAATTGCCGCCGCGCGACGGCGTGATCGGGATGGGAGGCTAAGCCGGGGTAATGCACGGCTTCGATTTCCGGCCAATGCGCCAGTTCCGCGGCGATTTCGGCCGCCGATTCGCACTGCCTGCGGACGCGCAGCGGCAAGGTCTTCACGCCGCGCAGGGTCAGCCAAGCCTCGAACGGAGCTAGGACGCCGCCCGCCAGCTTGCGGGCTGCGGCCAATCCGGCGGCTTCCGCGGCGGCGGCGGTGACCACGCCGGCGACCGTGTCACCGTGGCCGGCGATATATTTGGTTGCGCTATGGACGGAAAAGTCGGCGCCCAGCGACAAAGGCCGGCAGAGCAGGGGAGTGGCGAAAGTCGCGTCCACCAGCAGCTTGGCGCCGACGGCATGCGCCGCCTGCGCCAGCGCCGACAAATCCGGAACCCGCAGCAGGGGATTGGAAATGGCTTCGGCGATCAACAGCCGCGGCCGGCGTTGCAGCGCCGCCGCCAGGGCGGGGGCATCCATCACCGGCGCCGTGGCGAGCTGCAAGCCCAGGGGGGCGAGCAAATCCCGCAGCAGGGCGAGGGTGGCGCCATAGATCTCCTCGGCGCAGAGGACCACGTCGCCCCGGCTGACGCCGGAGGCGAGAATGGCGGCATGCAGCGCGGCCATGCCGGAGGCGAACGAGAGGCACACCGCCGGCGCGCCGGCGGCGCCCGCGGTTTCCAGCGCCAGCACCGCCGCTTCCAGCGCGGTCGCGGTGGGCTGGGCGTAGCGGCCGTACATGTATCCCGGCGCGGCGCCCGCGGCGATCTGGTCTAGGGAGCCGGCTGAGGCGGGAACGAAGGTGCTGCTGGCGTAAATGGGCGTGCTGACCGGGCGTTCGGAGGGCGGCACGGCCCGTTCTCCGGCATGCACGGCTAAAGTGGTCAGGTCCATGGTCCTAGGCGTCCTGCGCTAGCATGGCGATGATGGCAGAAGTCTTGGATCTGCGCCAGTTCCGCCCCGCGCAACTGGAGCCGCTCTTGGCGGCCGAGGCGGAGGAGTGGCTGCGGGAGCTGCACTGGGATTACCGCACCTCGCTGGACCTGATCCGGCAATATATCGGCGCCCGCGTGCTGCCCGGCTACGTGCTCACCGCCGGCACGCCGCGCGAGCCGCGCGCCCAAGGCTACTGCTTCTTTGTTTACGAGGCGCAGAAGGGGCTGATCGGCGACCTGTTCATTCATCCCGCCAGCCGCGGCGGGCAGCAGGCGGAGGAGCGGCTGCTGTTGCAGCACATGATCGAAACGCTGCAAGCCACGCCCGGGTTGCGGCGCATCGAGGCGCAGTTGATGTCCTACCGCCCGGCGGAACTGGCAGGGTGTTTTTCCCGCCGTTCCTTCCAGGCGTTCCGCCGCTTGTTCCTGCTGCTGGACCTGCGCCAACTGGCGCCCAGCGCGGGGGCGGCGGACGGCGGGATCGAGCGGTGGCACGCGGGCCTGGCGGAGGCGGCGGCGGAGCTGATCCAGCAAGCCTATGAAGGCCACATTGACAGCCTGATCAACGATCAATATCGGAGCCAAGCTGGCTCGATGCGCTTTTTGCACAATGTGGTGCATTTTCCCGGCTGCGGCGACTTCGACGCCGCCAGCTCGGGCGTGATTCGGGCGCCGGGAGGCGGCATCGCGGCCATGTTGCTGGCCAGCCGGGTGCAAGCCGACGTGGCCCACGTGACGCAGGTGTGCGTGTCGCCGGGAGGACGCCAGCGGGGCTTGGCGCGCCGGTTGTTCCAGCATGCGCTGCACAATCTGCGCTCCCGCGGCTTTCGCGCCGTCACCCTGACCGTCACCGCGGCCAACGCGCCGGCCGTCGCCCTCTACCGCCAACTGGGCTTTACCACGCTGCGTGAGTTCGACGCCTACGTATGGGAAGCGTAAGGCGCGGACGGCCGCGCGACGCCACGCGATCCCGCACAATAGGTTCATGCTCTCCGCCTTTTACGCCGCCCGCCTCTGCACCCCGCTGGAAGTGATTGAAGACGCCTGCCTGCTGGTGCGGGATGGAACGATCGAGGCGGTGGGGACGCGGGCGGCGGTGGCGGCGCCGAGCGGCGCCAAAGCGGTGGAACTGGGCGACGCATGGATCGCACCCGGATTATTGGACATCCACGTCCACGGCGGCGCCGGACACGATGTGATGCGCGACGACCCGGCCGGGCGGCAGGCGATGGAGCGGCAGATGGCCCGCACCGGCGTCACCGCCTATTTGGCCACCACCGTCACCGCGCCCTGGGATGCGACCTTGGCTGCACTGGAGCACCTGGGCGGAGCGGTGGCCGGGGAGGCTGCCGCCTCCAGCGGCGATTCCGGGCGCGCTCGCCGGTTGGGCATTCACTTGGAAGGGCCGTTTCTGAGCCATGCCCGCCGCGGCGTTCATCCTCCCGAGCACTTGGTCGCCCCCACGCCGGAGAAGCTCGATCAAATGTGGCAGGCGGCGCAGGGCGCCATCCGGCTGCTGACCATCGCGCCGGAACTGCCCGGCGCCATCGAGACCATTCACCATGCCCGCCGGCTCGGCATCCGCGTCAGCCTGGGGCACTCCGACGCCGACGCCGCCACGGCGCAGGCCGGCATCGCCGCCGGCGGGACGCAGACGACCCACACCTTCAACGCCATGCCGGCGCTGGATCACCGCGTTCCCAATCTGCTGGCGGTCGCGCTCTCCGACCGGCGGCTGCGATCGGAGCTGATCTGCGACGGCATCCATGTTGCGCCCGAAGTGGCGGCCTTTTTCCTGCGAGCCAAAGGGCCGGAAGGCGCCATTTTAGTGACCGACGGGATTAGCGCGACGGGCATGCCGCCGGGCCGCTATCGCTTGGGCGGCCTGGAAGTCGAAGTGCAAGACGGCCGGTGCACATTCGAAGGCAAGCTGGCGGGCAGCGTGCTAACATTGGACCGCGCCGTGCGCAACGCCGCGAAGTTCGCCGCTTGGCCCCTGCCCACGGCCCTGCGCCTGGCCACGCGCAATCCGGCCGAGGCCATGGGCTGGCAGACGCGAGGGGAGTTAGCGGTGGGCGCGGCGGGGGATTTTATCGTCTTGGACGGCGGCGGCGTGGTGCGGCGCACGTACATCGGGGGCCTGGAGGGGTAGGGGGTTATGGATAAGTTGGTGATTCGCGGCGGCGCGGCGCTGCGTGGAACGGTGCGCATCGGCGGGGCGAAGAACGCGGCGCTGCCGGCGATGGCCGCATGTTTGCTGACCGCGGATGCGGTGGCGCTGGACAACATCCCCGACGTGCGGGACATCCAGACCACGCGCCGCCTGCTGGAAACCATGGGGGTGGAAACCGACGCCGGCGCCGGCCGCGCGCGCCACCGCGTCAGCCTGCGCGCGGCCGAAATCACCCACGCCGAGGCGCCCTATGACCTGGTCAAGACCATGCGCGCCTCGACGCTGGTGCTGGGTCCGCTGCTGGCGCGCACGGGCCGCGCCCGCGTCTCGCTGCCCGGCGGCTGCGCCATCGGCGCCCGGCCGATTGACCTGCACCTGAAGGGACTGGAGGCGCTGGGCGCCACCATCACCCAGGAGCACGGCTACGTTCTGGCGCAGGCCGAGCGCCTGCGCGGCGCCCGCTACGCCTTTGAGCGCATCTCGGTGACCGGCACCGAAGACGTGCTGATGGCGGCGACGCTGGCCGAGGGCGAGACGCGGCTGGAGAATTGCGCCCAGGAGCCGGAGGTGGAGGATTTAGCCGCCTTGCTGGGCAAGATGGGCGCGCGCATCGCGGGCGCCGGCACGCCCACCATCACCGTGCAGGGCGTGGCGCGGCTGCACGGCGCCGAGCACCGCATTATCCCCGACCGTATCGAGGCCGGGACCTTTTTGCTGGCGGGCCTGATCACCGGGGGAGATTTGACCATCACCCATTGCCAACCCGCGCACCTGAAGGCGCTGTTCGAGCGCCTGCGCCAAGCGGGCGCGGAGGTGCGCGTCGCGGGCGACACCGCGCGGGCTGTCGCCGGCGGCGGCCGATTGCGGGCCACGGCCATGACCACGGCGGAATATCCGGGCTTCGCCACCGATCTGCAAGCGCAGTACATGGCGCTGATGACGCAGGCGCAGGGCGACGCCGAGATCACCGAAACGATCTTTGAAAACCGCTTCATGCACGCCCTGGAGCTGAACCGCATGGGAGCGCAGATTCGCATCGAGGGCCGGCGCGCCCTGGTGCACGGCCCGTCCGCATTGAGCGGCGCGGCGGTGCTGGCCAGCGATCTGCGCGCCAGCGCTTCCCTGGTGCTGGCCGCGTTGGCGGCCGACGGCGAGACCATCATTGACCGCATCTATCACTTGGACCGCGGCTACGAGCGCCTGGAGGAAAAGTTGCGCGCGGTCGGCGCCGCCGTCCGCCGCGTGGGCAACCTGATTCCCGCCCCCAAACACCACGCGGCCGCGGCGCAAGGCTAGCGCGGGCGCCGGCATTCGCCGCCGGCGGAACGCGGCGGCGCGCCGGGCGCGCCACGCGGAGTCCAGCCCGCGCCGCCGCTTAGGGCGCGCTGGCGGTCATATAGGCGGCTTGGCGCAGCCGCGGCGCGGGCGCCGGAGCGCGCAGGCGAACGCTGATGAGGCCCTTGGCCCTCGCCCAACGCAGGCTGCGGACGTACAAGATGGGGCCGCGCTCCTGGCCCCGCACGGTGATGCGGAGGTTCATTTTGCGGTTCGAGGCGCGCAGCATCAGCAGCGCCCGTATGCTGCCGACGCGGTTGAAGCGCCAAAAACGGCCCTGCGCCGTCATGACGCCATAGCCGCTGGCGACGCACGCCGGCTGCAGCAGGCACCAGCGGGGGTGGCTGACGGGCATATCACCCGCCGCGATATAACGCGCCGCACAGTGGGCGTCAATCAGCCAACCTTGGAGCGTGCGGATGCGGGCCTGCTGCCACCAACTGACACCGCCAAAAATGATCAGCACCGCGCCCACAAGCGCCCAGGCGAGCGGCCAGTTCCATCCCTCCAGCCATCCCCGCCGGCGCGGCAGGGGCGGAGGCGCCATGAGGCTAGCTGGGCCCAGCTCGGCCGATGCCTCCACGGGCGCCGGGGCTGGCGGCGCGGCGGTTGTCGCGGCCGGGGCCGGCGCCGCCAGCGCCGCGGCGAGGCGGGCGTGCAGGCGTTCAGCGACCTCGGCCGGCAAGGCAAACAACTGCGCGTCGCCGGCCAAACGGATGGTGCGCTGCGTGGTGTCCAGAATGACGGCGCAGCGCGGGCAATCGCGGGCGTGGTCGCTGACGGCCTGGCGCCACGCGCCGTCCAAGTCTCCGTCCATGAACTCGGAGATGCGCGCCAAGAAGTCTTCACAGGTTAAGGTCAGCATGGCCGGTCATCCTTGGGGGAAGCGGGTGCGCTGGAGGCGAGGTCGCGCGCATCGGCGGCGGCGTGAAGGCGGGCGGCCAAACGGTCGCGCAGTTGCAGCCGCGCGCGCAGGAGGCGAGTTTTGACATTGGCGACGGTCAGGCCCAGCGCCTGCGCGGTCTCCTCGGTGGACAGCTGGCGGATATCGCGCAGCACCACGACCTCGCGATAGCTGGGGTGCAAGCCCGCCAGAGCGTTCAACAGGAGTTCTTCCTGTTCCTGGCGGCTATAGGCCTGCTCGGGATCCTCGCGCCACTCCACCGCCTCCCGGGGAAGGGCGCCATCGTCGGTGGTGACGGGTTCGTCCAAGCTGGTCCAGAGTTCGGGATGGCGCTTGCGCAACGCCATGCGGGAGGTGTTGACGCAGATCTGCGTGAGCCACGTGGAGAACCGCGCCTCGCCGCGGAATTGATCCAAATGCTCCAGTGCGCGCAAAAATGTCTCCTGCGTGATGTCCTCCGCATCCTCCGGAGAACGAAGAATCGCCAGGGCGGTCCGATACACCGCCCGCTGGTGCCGCGCGACCAGTTCTTGGAAGCGGCCGCGCTCTCCGGCGCGAATGGCGGCGACCAAGGCGTTGTCGCCGTCGTCGCCCGCCGGAGCGCCCACCGGGACTGCGGATTCTCTACTCATGCGATTCCCGCCCAGCCGCCGGGTGACAAAATCGTCGCGCCAGGGCGGCGAAATCCCGTGGGGCCAAAAACCCCGTCCAGTTTAGCGCGTTAGCCCCTGCCCACGGCTCCGGCGCCGGCCGCCATGGCCGCCCGGCCGCCAGGCCGGCCACGCCCCTACAATGAGAAAGATATGACCGGCTCCGACGTTCGCCGCCGATTTCTGGACTTTTTCGCCGCCCGTGGCCACAAGGTCGTGGCCTCCTCCTCCCTGGTGCCGGCGCACGACCCCACGCTGCTGTTCACCAACGCCGGGATGAACCAATTCAAGGATGTCTTTTTGGGCTTGGAAAAGCGGGATTATCTGCGCGCCACCAGCTCGCAGAAGTGCGTCCGTGCCGGCGGCAAGCACAACGATCTGGAGAACGTCGGTTTTACCCACCGCCACCACACCTTCTTCGAGATGCTGGGGAATTTTTCCTTCGGCGACTATTTCAAGCAGGACGCCATCGCCTACGCCTGGGAGCTGGTCACCGCGGCCAGCGGCTATGGGCTGGACCGGCGGCTGTTGTACGCCACGGTCTTTCACGACGACCAAGCCGCCTACGACCTGTGGACCGGCGGCATCGGCTTGCCGGAGGATCGGGTTTTTCGGCTGGGCGAGAAGGACAACTTTTGGGCCATGGGCGAAACCGGGCCCTGCGGGCCGTGTTCGGAGATCCACATGGACCTGGGGCCCGAGGCCAGTGAAGCCGGCCACGGGGATTGCCGGTTTCCGTGCGACTGCGGCCGCTACCTTGAGATCTGGAATCTGGTCTTCATGCAATTCGACCGCGACGCCACGGGGCGGCTGGCGGAGTTGCCGCGGCCGTCCATTGACACCGGGGCCGGATTGGAGCGATTGGCGGCGGTGCTGCAAGGCAAAATCTCTAACTTTGATTCCGACCTGTTTCAGCCGATCATTGCCGCCGCGGCGCAGCGGGCGGGGACACGGTACGGCGCCGGGGCGAAAAGCGACATCTCCCTGCGGATTATCGCCGACCACGCGCGGGCCACGGCGTTCCTGATCCATGACGGCGTGTTGCCGGGCAATGAAGGGCGCGGCTACGTGCTGCGCAAGATCATGCGCCGCGGCATTCGCCATGGGCGGCTGGTGGGAATCGAAGGGCCGTTTTTCGACGCCATCGCGCAATCGGTCGCCGAGCGCATGCGCGACGCCTATCCCGACCTGGCGGCGGCGATGCCGCGGATCGCGCCGGTCATTCGCGCCGAGGAAGAGCGCTTCGCCCGCACGCTGGCGCTGGCATTGAAGGAGCTGGAGCCGCTGTTGGCGGCGGGGGGCAAGCACGCCAACGGCGCGGCGGAGCTGCCGGGGCGGGAGATGTTCCGCCTGTACGACACCTTCGGGCTGCCGCTGGACGTGATGGAGGAGATCGCCAAGGAGCGCGGCATGAGGCTGGACATTGCCGGCTTCGAGGCGGAAATGGAGACGCAGCGGACGCGGGCGCGGGCCAGCTGGAAAAGCGCGGAAAAAGCCACCGCCAGCCCGCTGTGGAGGGAATTGTCGGCCACGCCGACGGTCTTTGAGGGATATGGAACCACGTACAGCCGCGGCTGCCGCGTGGTCGCGTTGGCGCGCTCCGGGCCGGCGCGTCCGGGCGAAGCGCGACCGAGCGCGGCGCAGCCGCAACGCGTGCAGACCGTGGAGGCGGGCGAGGAGGCCGACGTGGTGCTGGACCACACGCCGTTCTACGCCGCCAGCGGCGGACAGATCGGCGACCGCGGCCAATGGCTGGATGCCGAGGGCGTGGTGGCCGACGTGCTGGACGCGTATGCGCCGGTGGCCGGGCTTACGGTGCACCGCATTTTGGCCCGCCGCCCACTGCGGGAGGGCGCGGAGGTGGAAGCGGCGGTGGATGTGCATCGCCGCGACGCCACCCGCCGCAACCACACCGCCACGCATTTGCTGCACGCCGCGCTGCGCCAAGTGCTGGGACCACACGTCAAACAGGCGGGTTCGGTGGTCGAGCCCGGCCGTCTGCGCTTCGACTTCACCCATTACGCGCCGCTGGCGGCGGAGGAACTGGAGGAGATCGAGCGGCTGGCCAATGAGCAGATCTTGCAGAACGTCGAGGTAACGACGGAGATCCTGCCGCTGGAGCAGGCGCTGGCCACGGGGGCGATGGCGCTGTTCGGGGAGAAATACCGCGAGGAGGTGCGCGTGGTGCGCGTGCCCGGCTTCAGCCAGGAACTCTGCGGCGGCACGCACGTCCGCCGCACCGGCGACATCGGCCTGTTCAAGATCATCCACGAGGGCGGCGTCGCCGCCGGCGTCCGCCGCATCGAGGCGCTGACCGGCGAAGGGGCTTGGCGGGACGACCGGCAGGCGCGCGAGCGGCTGCGCCAGTTGAGCCAACTGCTCCGCGCCGCGGAACCCGAACTGCCCGCCGCCGTCGAGCGGCTCATCGGGGAACAGCGGCGGCTGGAAAAAGAGCTGCGCGAGGCGCAGATGCGCGCCGCGCAGCGGGCCTCGAAATCGGATTGGACGGCGCGCCGCCGGGAGATTGCCGGGGTTACGGTGGTGGCGCACCGCGCCGACGGGTTGGACCGGGGCCAGCTGCGCAATTTGATGGATGAGCTGCGCCGCCAGGTGGGCAGCGGCGTGGTGGCGCTGGGCGCGGCGGTGGACGGCAAAACGGCGCTGCTGATCGGGGTGACGGGCGACCTGAAGGAGCGGCTGCCAGCGGGCAAGATCATCCGCTCGTTGCCCGGCGTCGCCGGCGGCGGGCGGCCGGATTTGGCTGAAGCCGGCGGCAAGGATGCCGGCGCGCTGGACGCCATTCTCGACGCCGTCTACCCCGCGGTGGAACACCTGCTTTCCGCCGGCAAGTAAACGCCCGCGCAGGGGCGGCCGGCGCCAACCGTTACGCGGAGATTGGGGCGAACGGCCGGTTGGCGCGGGCGCTGGGTGGCGCGGGCCGCTGGACCGTTGCGGCGCAAGGGGAAGGCCGGCGCGCGCCGCGGCCCGCGCGGGGAAAAATGTGCTTTAATGCGGGCTGATGAGCCAGCCGCCTACCGGCGCGGCGCCGCCGCGCAACGCCTACACCGGACTTTCCTCCTGCCATCAATGCCGCGGACGGATGGGGGCCAACTGGGCGGCATTCTTGGCGCGGCGGGCGGCGCGTCTGGCGCAGCGGCGCCGCGGCGGCCGCAACGGGCATTCCCAATGAAGATCACCGACGCCAAAATTATTGTCTGTTCCCCCGGGCGCAACTTCGTCACCCTGAAGCTGACCACCGAGGACGGGCTCGTGGGCTGGGGCGACGCCACGCTCAATGGCCGCGAGCTGGCGGTGGCCAGCTATTTGTCCGACCATGTGCTGCCGCTGCTGGCGGGCCGCGACGCGCGCCGGATTGAAGACACTTGGCAGTTCCTGTACAAAGGCGCCTATTGGCGCCGCGGGCCGGTGACCATGGCCGCAATCGCGGCGGTGGACGTGGCGTTATGGGATCTGCTGGGCAAGAGCCTGAATGTTCCGGTGTACCACCTCCTAGGCGGGGCGTGCCGGGACCGGGTGCGCGTCTACGCGCATGCCACTGGGGAAAATGTGGAGGCGGCGCTGGCGTCGGTGGCCGCCCTGCGCGCCCGCGGCTACAACGCCATTCGGGTGCAATGCCAGACGCCGGGCGGAAAGGACGCGTACGGCGTTAGCCACGGCAACCAGCCGTATGAACCGGCGCGGGCGGGAGCATTGCAGGAAACGGTGTGGGAGACCGAACCCTATCTGCGCTTCGCGCCGCAATTCTTCGCTCGCGTGCGGCAGGAGTTTGGGCCGGAGCTGGCGCTGTTGCACGACGCCCATCACCGCCTGCGGCCGGTCGAGGCGGCGCGGCTGGGACACGCGCTGGAACCGTTTGATCTGTTCTGGCTGGAGGACCCTACGCCGGCGGAGCTGCCGGATGGCTACCGCTTGATCCGCCGCCATACCACCACGCCCCTGGCCGTGGGCGAGGTCTTCAACTCCATCCACGATTGCCGCGAACTCATCGTCCAGGGAAGCATTGATTACATCCGGGCTTCGGCGGTGCATGCGGGCGGGTTGAGCCATCTGCGCAAGATCGCGCAATTGGCCGAGCTCTACGGCGTCCGCACCGGCTGCCATGGCGCCACCGACCTCAGCCCGGTGGCGATGGCGGCGGCGCTGCACTTCGGTTTGAGCGTCCCCAATTTTGGTATTCAGGAGCACATGCCGCATACCGCCGAGACCGACCAGGTGTTCCCCCATGCGTACCGGTACCAAGACGGCGCCATGCACCCGGGCGAGGCGCCGGGGCTGGGGGTGGACTGCAACGAAGTGCTGGCGGCCCAGTTTCCCTATCGCCCGGCATATCTGCCGGTGGCGCGGCTGGCGGATGGGACCATGCATGATTGGTAGGGCGTGGCGGGCAGGGGGCGCCGCAGTTTGATTTGCATTGCCGCGTTGCCGGGCGGGTGCAGGCGGCGCGAGACCCGAGCCGGGCAGGGAAGCCGCAGGCGCCGCCACCATGCCGCCCTCCGGTCCGGGCGGCTGGTATACTGACCAGTAACCGTTGCGGGGGATTCGATGCGTGCTGCGCAGTGGAAATTCGGGATTGCGCTGGCGGTAATTCTCGCCGCCTTCGCCTGGCTAGCGTTCACCGGCATCCGCGATAGCAAGAGCTATTACGTCACCATCGCCCAATTGCGGACGCTGCCGCAGGCGCATCAGCGCCGGCTGCGCGTTTCCGGCGTGGTGGTGCCGGGAAGCATCCAGCATACGGGAGCGGGCGTGAATTTCGTGCTGGAGGCGGGAAACAACCGCTTGCCCGTGACCTATGTCGGCACCGATCCTCTGCCGGATACCTTTGTTGGCAAAGCCAAGGCCATCGCCGCCGGGCATTGGCTGGAAAATGGCACCTTCCGGGCGACCGGCGTCTCGGCCAAATGCGCTTCGCATTATGAGCCGAAGGGCGTGCGGGCAAGCGGGAAGATGCCGACGACCACCGCCGGCACCATGTAATGCTGGGCGCTCCGCCGCTCGCGGAGCAGGCCTGCGCATCGCCGCCGACCGGCCCTGACGCGCCCTTGGGGTCCGCCAGACTGCGCCCATGAGCACCGCGCCGATTTCGCCTGCCCACTCCGCCGCCGGCGGCCACCAGCCCCCGACGGGGGCGGAGGCGCCCGGCGGTTCGTGCTTGGTCGAGTGCCGGAACCTAAGCCGCTTTTTTGGCGACTTCGCCGCGCTGCGGCGCGTGGATCTGCGCCTGCCGGCCGGGCAGTTGCTGATGCTGCTGGGCCCAAATGGGGCGGGCAAAAGCACGCTGCTGCGCGTGCTGGCGGGAGCGCTGCGGCCCTCCTCGGGACAGGTCTGGATTGGCGGCTTTGCCTGGGGCACGCCGGAAGCACGGCGGCTGACGGGCTTTTTGGCGCATGAATCGCTGCTCCATCCCAAGCTGACGGTGGCGGAGAACCTGCGCTATTACGCCACGCTGCACGGCGCCGCGGCCGACGCCCCCGCCCGCAGCCTGCGCCGCGTCGGCGGTGAGCACCTGGCCCATCTGCGTGTCTCCGCGTTGTCCCAGGGGATGCGGCAGAAGGCGACGCTGGCGCGCTGCCTGTTGCACGCGCCGCGGGTGCTGTTGCTGGATGAGCCGTTCGCCAGCCTGGACCGCGCCACGGTGAGTGACCTGCGCCGGCTATTGGTGGAGTTGCGGGATGGCGGCATGACCATGATCGCCAGCACGCATACGCCGGAGGTGCTGGCGGATTTGGCCAATGCCGAATTGTTGATGGAACGGGGACGGGTACGATGCACATGACGCCTCCGGCGGCGCCGCCTTCCACGCCTACCGCCCCCGCGCCGGCGTCCGCCGCCGCGCTGGCCCCGGCCGGCCATCCTTCGGCGCTTGCTGTCTTCTGGGCGACCTGGCGGCGTGACCTGCGCATTGAATGGCGCGAGCGGCAAGCGCTGAACGCCATGTTGTTCTACGCCCTGCTGGTAATCGTCATCTTCAGCTTTGCCTTTGAGGCGCAGGCGGCGTTGACGGTGCGGGTGGGCGGCGGTTTGCTTTGGGTAGCCTTTTTGTTCGCCGGGTTGCTGGCGCTCGACCGGGCGTTTGCGCGGGAAACGGCGGGCGATTGCCTGACCGGATTGGCGATCTCGCCGGCTTCGCGGGCGGCGGCGCTGGCGGGCAAGTTCAGCGCCGCGTTCGTGTTGATGCTGGCCATCGAGGGCGTCATCCTGCCGCTGTTCGCGGTGCTGTTCAACGCCCCGCCGGGGGCGCGCTGGGGCGGCATTCTGCTGACGGCGGTGCTGGGCACCTGGGCTCTGGCCGCGACGGGCACCTACTTCTCCGCCCTCGGAGCGCACGCGCGGCAGCGTACGCTGCTGTTGCCGCTGCTATTGTTGCCGGTGGCCATACCCGCGGTGATCGCCATGGTGCAGGCGACACAGGTGTATTTGCACGGCCAGGGCGGGGCAGGCTTCTGGCTGCAATTGTTGGCGGCGTATGATGCAATCTTTACCGCGCTGGGCGTGCTGTTGGCGGATGTGGTTTTGGAAGTTGAGTAAGGCCAATACGGAGGCGATGCAAGGGATGGAGGCGGCATGAAGCAAACGGAAACGGCTGGGCCAACGGGGCCGGCAAGCACGGCGGCGCCGCCGCAGGCGCGCCCCTGGCTTCCTTGGTGGGCCGGCGTGACCGCGGCCCTGATGCTCTATGCGCTCTATCAGGCTTGGATCGCCGCGCCGACCGAGGCCACGATGGGCATTTATCAGCGCATTTTCTATGTGCATGTGCCCGCGGCGCTGGTGGGCTTTGGCGTATTTTTCATCAACCTGATGGCGAGCGTGTGGTATCTCGCCCGCCGCAGCCGCGCCGCCGATGCGTTGGCGGTGGCCTCGGCGGAGGTGGGCGTGGCTCTGCTGGCCATCAATTTGATCACCGGTCCCATATGGGCGAAGCCCATCTGGGGCATTTGGTGGACCTGGGATGCGCGCCTGACGCTGACGCTGGTCATCTGGATTATGTACGTCAGCTATTTGGTGCTGCGGCAGTTCACGCCGCATTCCGAGTTGCAGCCGCGGCTGGCGGCGGCGTACGCGATGTTCATCTTCGTGGCGGTGCCGGTGGATTATATGGCCATACGGTGGTGGCGCACGCAGCATCCGCAGCCGGTGCTGTTCGGCGGTCCCCACTCCGGGTTGGCGCCGGCGATGCTCTATGCCTTGTGCGTGGGTTTTGCCGCCTACATCGCGTTGGCGGCGACACTGTTGCGCCTGCGCTACCGGCAGGAGCAGCTGCGGCACAAGATTGAGCTCCGGCGGCGGGCGCGTGCGCTGGCGGAGTAATTGGGAAGGAGATTGGGAACGATGGTTAGCGTGGTAGCGGCGTTTAGCGTGGCCTGGATTGTGACCACGATTTATGTTTTCACCTTGGGCGCGCGGCAGCGGGAGCTGGAGCGGGC